>JAZUSV010000029.1:0-5980 GCA_045606885.1 Candidatus Gastranaerophilales bacterium
CAAGATGCGATATCAAAAGAGAAGCCAAACTTTATTGGGGGGAAATTGTTCCAATGGAAAAATTTTGCTCTAATTGCGGATGCAGTGAATATTATATTGAAAAACTTGATAGTGTTAATTTCATAGATGCAAAATACGCGCTTTATATTAAAGAAATCGCAAGCGAAATGCAAAACTTGCACCCAGAAGTTCAAGTTTGGGTTGAAGAGGATAACGGTCTACTTAAGCAAATTACAGCTAGTTAGCTAAAGATTTAACATCAATTTCAAGTTTATCTTTAAAAGTAGCGCTTAATTCGCGCTCCATTTCAGGATTTATCGAAACCCAAAGATGATTATTTGTTAAAAGCTGAAATCTTTTTGGCGTATCAAATTCATCTGGTGCTTCAAAATCAATTACAACAGGATTTTCGCCTTTGTGCTTAGCTAACATTTCTTTCAATAAAACGTGTTCTTCCATTGCAAATTCTTTTAGAAGTTTAAGTGTTACCAAATTAACCTGCTCAATTAGCTTTACTTCGTTAATTGCCAAATTAACTTCTTCATCTCTTACGTTAACTTTTGCTTTTATGATTACTTTTTGGTCTGATTCAATTAAAGCACCATAACTTTCTACTACCTTAGGGAAGGCAACAATGCCTATTCTTGAAGTTAAATCTTCAATTGTTCCTGTTTTAATAAATTTTGAAGGGTCTTTTTTGGTTGGTTTTTGTGCAACTTGCGATAATAAGCCGCAAATTGTGACATTTGAATCGTGTTTTGGCGCTTCAACAATATCTGAAATGGTTTGAGTTGTAATGTATTTAAGAGTATCTTTAATTGAACCTAGTGGATGAGAAGTTACGTAAATTCCCATTAGTTCTTTTTCAAACATTTGAATTTGCGAGTCGCTAAATTCTTCTTCTGGGTTTCCTTGCATTTGGAAAGTTGGAATGTTTAGTTCTTTTTGTGCGTCTCCTGATAGGGAAGCAAATAAACTAACTTGACCTGATGATTTTGCTTTAGCTGCATTTTGAACAAATTCAACAATGTTATCAATGTTTTCTAATAATTGTTTTCTTGATTTTTCAATGCAAGAAAATGCTCCTGCTTTAACCAAGCTTTCTAGAGTTCTTTTGTTTAAACATTTTGAATCAACTCTTGAGCAAAAATCGTAAAAACTTTCAAATGGTTTTTCTTTTCTTTCAAGCTCAATTTGTTCAATTACTGCTTCCCCTACGTTTTTAATTGAAGCAAGACCAAAGCGGATATTGTCTCCGTCAGGTGTGAATTGAGAGTTTGATTTGTTTATGTCAGGCGCTAAAACCTCTATTCCTTGTGCTTGACATTGAAGAATGTATTGTTGTGTTTTTTCTTGTTTGTCTGCAACTGAAGTCAACATTGCGCACATAAACTCAACAGGATAATGCGCTTTTAAATATGCTGTTTGGTAAGCAACAAAAGCATAAGCTGAAGAGTGGGCTTTGTTGAAACAATATTTTGCAAAACTTTCAATTTGTTCAAAAAGATTTATTGCGGCTTCACGTGGCATATCATTTTTGGCAGCGCCTGCAACAAAAATTTCTTTTTGCTCTGCCATTTCTTGGAGTTTCTTTTTACCCATCATACGACGAACTTTATCAGCTCCACCTAGCGTATAACCTGCAAGTGTTTGGAAAATCGCCATAATCTGCTCTTGATAAACAATTGTTCCGTATGTGTCGTTTAAAATGTTTTCAAGTAATGGATGTGCGTATTCAACTTTTTGACGACCGTGTTTTCTATCTACGAAATCATCAATCATCCCAGCTTCAATCGGACCTGGACGATAGAGCGCAACCAAAGCACCGATATCTTCAAAAACACTTGGCTTTAATCTTTTAACCAGTTTTTTCATCCCGCCAGATTCAAGCTGAAATACTGCATCAGTTTCCCCTCTTGATAATAATTCAAAGGTTTCCCTGTCGTTTAGCGGAATTCTGTTGATATCAATATCTTTGCCTGTACGCTCTTTGATTAAATCAAGAGCGTCTTGAATAATTGTTAAAGTTTCAAGTCCAAGGAAGTCCATTTTTAACAAGCCCAATTTTTCAATCCCAGCCATTGGGTATTGAGTTGTTGTGGATTTTTCTTTTGATAGCGCAACAGGAATTATTTCATCCATTGGTCTAGGCGCAATGATAACACCAGCAGCGTGAGTGCCTACTTGGTTTTTTAGCCCTTCCATGTGCAGCGCTTCATCAACAAGACTTTGAACTTGCGAGTTTTCATCACAAAGTTTTTTTAATTCCATGCCGTCAGCTAGCGCTTCTTTTAATTTTGTCCCTGGAGCAGAAGGAATCATACCAGCCCAAGTGTTTGCTTGCGCAAATGGAATTTCGTATACCCTTGAAACTGCTTTAAGAGCAGCCTTAGCAGCAAGAGTACCAAAAGTGATAATTTGGCAAACGTGGTCTGCCCCCCAACGCTCAGAAACGTAGTCGATAACTTCGCCACGTCTTCTTTGACAAAAGTCAATATCAATATCGGGCATTGATATACGTTCTGGATTTAAAAATCTTTCAAACAAGAGTTTGTGTTCGATTGGGTCAAGTTCTGTAATTCCAAGAGAATAAGCTACGATAGAGCCTGCGGCAGAACCCCTGCCTGGACCAACGGGAATTTTATGTTCTTTTGCCCAATTAATAAAGTCCCAAGTAAGCAAGAAATAAGCAGGAAAACCCATTTTGCAAATTACATCGTATTCGTATTCGTAACGTTCAACAATGTCTTGCGGGATTGGGTCGCCGTATCTTTTCTTTAAGCCTTCACGACATAAATAATCAAAATATTGTACTTCGTCATATCCATCAGGACATGGGTATTTTGGCAAGTATTCTTTTGTTTTTCCAAATTCCAATTTATCCATTTGGAAATCTACTTTATCTGCAATTTCAACAGTTGTTTCGATACATTTGTTGAAATAATCTTCATCCATCCAAGAAAATGCTTTTCTTAATTCGTCAACTGTTTTTACGTAAAATTCGTTAACCGAGAATTTAAATCTGTTTGGATTAGATTTTGATGACTTTGTTTGTTCGCATAATAATGTGTCATGCCAAGCAGCGTCTTGCGCTCTTAAATAGTGAGAGTCGTTTGTAATAACTGTTTTGATATTTAATTTTTCAGCTATTTCCATTAAGCCAGGGTTTGAGTCTTTTTGTTCTTGCAAACCATGGTCTTGAAGTTCGATATAAAAATCATCACCAAATAAATCTTTGTAATATTGCGCACGTTTAATTGCTTCATCCATATTGTTGTCTAAAATATGGCGTGCAACTTCACCTTGAATACAAGCAGATAGACATATTAAGTCGTCTTTATATTGTTCTAATATTTCGTGGTTGATACGTGGTTTATAATAGTATGCTTTTGTGGTTGCAATTGAATCTAGTTTACAAAGATTATGATAGCCATTTTGATTTTTAGCAAGCAAAACAAGGTGATACATTGTTTTTTTGCTTCTATCTTCTAAAACGTCTCCATCGCAAATGTAAAATTCACAACCAACAATAGGTTTTACTGCTTCAATTTTTTTCTTAAGTTCCTGCTCTTCTTCTGCAAGCATGTGTGACAACATCTCGTTTTTAGCGATGAACATATCAGCACAACCATACATAACACCGTGGTCAGTAATTGCAATTGCAGGCATGTCGTTTTGTGCTGCAAATTTGTAAAACTCAGGTATTCTTATAGCCCCGTCTAGAAGAGAATATTCCGTATGTATGTGCAATGGAACGTATTTCATAAATTTAATTTTATCATAGAGAATAAAAAGTTTGTTTTAATTTAAATTTATGTAAAATTAAATTTCTTCTATGCTTTGAGCCAAGCGTTTGATACCTTCTTTGATAGTTTCAGCGTCAGCGTTTGTGTAATTCAAACGAAGAGTATTAACATTTTTCTCTTTCACGTAGAATGGGTCACCAGGAACAAAAGCAACATTCTTTGCAATTGCCTTATTAAACAATTCAATTGAGCTTTTGCCTTCTTGAAGCGTAACCCAAGTAAACATGCCACCTTGTGGAATTGTAAATTTGATATTTTTTGGGAAATATTCTTCCATGGCGCTTACCATTGCTGTTGCTTGAGATTTGTATAGCGCTTTAATTTTTTCAATGTGTTTATCTAAGTCGTTATTTTGCAAATAGTCTGCAATTAAATATTGTCCAAAAATGTTTGAATGTAGGTCTGAAGCTTGTTTTGCGGTTTCAAGAGCTTTGATAATGTCTGAATGCGCTATAACATAACCAAGGCGCATACCTGGGGTAACAATTTTAGAAAACGAACCAAGATAGATGTTTTTATCTGTTTGGTTTAACCCAATGTATGAAATTCTATCATCTTCGGTGAATCTTAGTTCTCCATAAGGGTCGTCTTGAATTAAAATTAAATCTTCATCTTTAATTGCTTCAAAAACTGCTTCTCGGTTTTCTTTTGTATAAGTTAAACCTGTTGGGTTTTGAAAATTTGGAATTAAATAAGCAAGTTTTGGCTTGTGGGTTTTTAAATTTTCTTTTAATTCTTCAATATCAAGCCCGTCATCGTTTAATTTTGTTTGCACAAAATTAGCATTATATAGCATAAATGCTTGCAATAAGCCAAGGTATGAAGGTTTTTCGACTAAAACCGTGTCGCCTTCGTTGACGAATACTTTTCCAATTAAATCTAAAGCTTGTTGAGAACCTGTTGTAATAATTACATTTTCTATTGTTATATTCATATTCCAAAGTTTTTTATATCTTTGAACTATGTATTCTCTTAAAATATCCAACCCTTGTGTTGTTGAATATTGATAAATTTTGTTGCCATATTTTTGAGTAATATTTTCCATTGAAACTTTAAGTGCATCACAAGGAAACGAAATTGGGTTTGGTAATCCGCCTGCAAAAGATATTATTTCAGGATTTTGCGTAACTTTTAAAATCTCTCTAATGAATGATGACGGTGTGTTTTTGATTCTTTGTGAATAAAATTTATTAAACATTTTGCCTCTGTAATTCCAATAAAATATATTTCTTTGCAAATTATAACACATTAGTTTTAAGTTTGTTAATTTGATTTGCATTATTTATTTTGTTAAAGTAAAATTTAAATAGATTAGTATTAAATTGGTAGCAAAAGTTGCAAGCTAAACTTAAAGACTATATTGATATAATACAAAAAGTTGCAAGGGTAGAATATAAGAGAATTCCTTCTCACATGCTTGATTGTGAAGAGTTGGTGTCAATCGGGATAATTGCGCTTCAAGCTTTATTTAAAAACAAAACTGAAGAACAATTAGCTAATTATAATTCTTCATATATCGCTACTGCGGTTCGTTGGGCAATTAGAAACGAACTTAGAAATAGATACAAATGGTATACCCTAAAACATAAAAAAGAAGACGGTGAATTTGAAGAAGGAGCAGATGAATATAGCGAAAATCAATCAACGCTTGATGTTTCGCCTTCTAAAGTTCGTGAAGCTGTATATGAAACAATTCTTTCGATTGATTCAATTATGGCTGCAAGTTCTGATAATGATTCACCATTTGACTTTATTAAAGACACTTCAGCTACTCCTGATGAAAAGGCTGAAATTGGTGAGTTATCAAAATTAATTAAAGAAGCAATTGCAAAACTTCCCCAAAAAGATAGAACTATTGTTGAATATAGATTTTATCGTAATTTGCAAGTTAAACAAATTGCTTCAATGGTTGGGTTGTCAAGTTCTCGTATAACAAGGATAGTTCAAGCATCCTTAAATCAGGTGCGTGAATATCTTCAAAAACGTGGATTGACAAGTTATTAATATATTATTTATGCAATAGGAGAGGATAAATGTTATTGGAAAAAAGCAAACTGTTTTCTAAAGAATACAAGGAAACAATACAAGAAGCACTTCAAGTTTTAGGCAAAAAAAATCTTGCATTAATTTTACAAGGTGTAAGTTTCCCTTCAAAAGCAAATGAAAACACGGGT
>JAZUSV010000030.1:0-9085 GCA_045606885.1 Candidatus Gastranaerophilales bacterium
ATTAAATTTCAAAATAATTCGTTATAATCAGTTATATATAAACAAATTGGCAATCATAATGGATATCAAAATTACAAACGTTAAAAAACTATTATTAAAAGATATTGATTTTGCACTCAGAATATTAATTGAAAACTATCAAAACGAGCAAGTTTTACTAGATAAAGTAGCTAAAGAATTAAATAACGGCACTAAATTAATACATCTTAGTCCACCTAAAAATAATAATGTTAAAAATTTTATTGCAGTCGCAAAAAAAATTAGACAATTATGCTCAATGTTTAGCACGTTGTTAATTGTCGAATCTCGGAGCGATTTAGCAAAAATAATTGATTCAGATGGAATATATTTAACGCAATATGACGCGCAATTGACAGATATTCAAAAAATTATCGACCATGAAAAAATATTTTGCGCATCATATGAAGCTTTTAAAGATAGTTTAGATGACTTTGATTATGTTGTAGTGCAAAATAATCAAACAAACGCCTTAAAATCCATTCTAGGTGGTTATAATGTTAAAATTATAAGTATTAAAGGGGATAATAATGAGCATAATTGCTAAAAGTAAATATTTAGAATTTAAATCTAGCACATCACCATCAGGTAAAGATTGGTATTATGTTAAAAGAACCAATGATTCACTAGAGCACGACAGTGCTGTAGTTATTACTACCTTGGTTAAACTAGATAATGAATATAATTTTTTATTTTTTAAAACTTTTAGACCACCTATAACTTCTGAAAATAAAGCAAAATTCTGCCTTGAATCACCTGCTGGGTTAATTGGAGATGTTAATTCAAATGAAAACACTCTTGAATGTGCTAAAAAAGAACTTTTAGAGGAAGCTGGGCTTGTTGCAACCAAAATGTATATTGAACTTGAAAATTGCTGTACAAGCGCAGGACTATCCTCTGAAACATTGACATACGCAACTGCAATTGTTGACGAGTATAATTTAAAATCAACACCTGTCGATGATGGCGGAATAATACAAGAAAGATTTTTTGTTCCAGCAAGTCAAATTATGGAATATTTAAAAAAATTAAATACAAAAGAAATTTCTGTTGCGGCAGCTACAATTTGTGGAATATTTTATGCAATGGATAGAATTAAATAAGCAATTTGTTGGAATTTAATTTTCAAAAAATATTGTATACTTCATTTGAGGAAATATGAAAAATAAACTAAAAGCATTTACTCTTATAGAAATGACTATGGCAATTATCGTTATTGCCGTTGTTGCAAGCGTAGTAACACCAAATATTACAAAAAAACTCAGCACAAAAGCAAAAGCCAATGCAAATCAGCTAACAACTGATTGTAAGCAATTTGATTTCAAGGCAGATGTAGATGGAGACGGCACGCAAGAAGAGTACATAGGTTATTGCAAATCTTGCTATGAACACAAATGCGTTTCATGTAAATTGGATTACAGATACGGTCATACAATTATTCAAAACACTTGCAAATACGAAAAATGTTCAGAATTATTTTCTGGCTGTTCTAGTATGTGCTCTGAGCACGAATGCTTAGACTCTCTTGACCCTGCAAATTGGGATTACGATTATCAAACTTAATCGTTTTATTCTTCATTCAAAGACAGCACTGCCATAAACGCTTCTTGTGGAATTTCCACACGTCCAACTGCTTTCATACGCTTTTTACCACGTTTTTGTTTTTCAAGCAATTTGCGTTTACGAGAAATATCACCACCATAGCACTTATCTAAAACAGATTTCCTTAACGCTTTAATATTTGTTCTTGCAATAACTCTTCCGCCAATTGCAGCTTGAATTGCAACCTCAAACATTTGGCGAGGAATAATTTCTCTTAATTTATTAGTTAATTTTTGTCCAATACCATAGGCGGAGTCTTTATGACAAATTACAGATAAGGCGTCAACAATTTCACCAGACAACAAAATATCCATTTTAACTAAGTCAGATTTTTTATAGTCATGAAATTCATAATCTAAAGACGCATAGCCTTTTGAGCGAGATTTTAATTGATCATAAAAATCCGTAATAACTTCAGATAGCGGAACTTGATATTCGATATTAACCCTTATGTCGTCAATATAGTGCATATTGATAAAAATACCACGCTTGTCTTGGCATAATTCCATCAAAGTTCCAACATAATCATTTGGAGTAAAAATATTAACTCTAACATAAGGTTCTTCAATGTAATCTCTATATTGAGGTGCAGGAAGTTCAGCAGGGTTATCAATTTCAACCATAGAACCATCTGTTTTGTAGACTCTATAAATTACAGAAGGCGCTGTTGTAATTAAAGACAAATCATATTCACGCTCTAAACGCTCTTGAGCAATTTCCATGTGAAGCATACCCAAGAAACCGCAACGAAATCCAAAACCAAGAGCATTTGAAGTTTCAGGCTCATAGGTAATTGAACTATCTGAAAGTTTTAATTTTTCAAGAGCGTCCTTTAATTCATGATAATCTTCATTATTCACGGGGTACAATCCAGAAAACACCATCGGTTTTGCTTCTTTATAGCCTTCTAGTGCAACAGGTGCTGGATTTGAAACATGGGTTATAGTGTCACCTACAAAACGAGTAATCTCTTTAATTGAGCCTGCAAAATAGCCTACTTCACCTGTTTTTAACTCAGGAACTTGATTTCGATTTGGATTTAAAAATCCAAGTTCAATTACCTCAAACTCACGCCCTGTAGCCATAAATTTAATTTTATCGCCAAGTTTTATTGAACCATCAACAACCTTAAAGAAACAAATTGTTCCTAAATAAGCGTCATAAGCACTATCAAAAACCAATGCCCTCAAAGGTTTAGATGAGGTATCCTCTGGAGCTGGTACAAATTCGACAATCGCTTCTAAAACATCTTCAATACCTTGACCTGTTTTAGCACTAACAGGAATAGCCATTGAAGCATCAATCCCTAAAACATCTTCAATTTCTTTTTTAACTCTTTCAACATCTGCAGATGGAAGATCGATTTTATTAATAATTGGAATTATTTCCAAATTTTGTTCCATTGCAAGATATACATTTGCTAATGTTTGTGCTTCAACACCTTGAGTAGCATCAACGATTAATAATGCTCCTTCACAAGCAGCTAAAGAACGAGAAACTTCATAAGAAAAATCAACGTGACCAGGGGTATCAATTAAATTTAAAATATAATCTTTGCCATCACGAGATTTGTAATTCATTTTTGCGGCATTTAATTTAATTGTAATGCCACGCTCACGCTCAATATCCATTGTATCGAGCAATTGGTCTTGCATTTCTCTTTTAGATATTGTTCCTGTCGCTTCTAATAATCTATCAGCAAGTGTAGATTTGCCATGGTCAATGTGTGCTATTATGCTAAAGTTTCTAATATGTTCTAGTTTTTTCATAGGTATTATTATACATGAAAAAAATTTACATACAAAAAACTTCCCCCTAAGGGAAGTTTTCAAGATTATTATTCTTTTGGAGTTGGTTTAGCGTCTTTAATTAACCAACCTTTAGTATCTTTCAAAACAAGATGTGTAAAGCCAAAAATACCCTTTTTAAGTTCATAACCAGCAGGCATAGTTCTTGTACCTCGAGTTATGCTAAAGAAATTATTATGAATTCCGCCAAATCTATCAAATTTTGCATTAGGTGGTAATTGACCTGTTCTGTTTACTTCATTGATTTGAGCGTCAGTCAATCTTCTAAAAATAATTCTAAAGAAGCCAATCTTCATATTATTTTCTTCTTTGTTACAACATGAACATTCAAAACAATCGTTTTTTAAAGTTGGTTCAACTTCTTGAGCTTGTTGAACAACAGGTGTTTTTTCTGCATTTTTTTGAAGCAAACTTTCTAATACAGGTGATTTAGCATTGATTCCATTCATAATGTTCTCCATATTGCGTATGCACATATAAAAAACATTTAATAAAATTTTATTGCTAGTAAAGATATATAAATTGCACACTTGAAATATTTTTTTGAGCACCGTAGAATAACTAATATAAGATACTATCACTAAAAAGGGAAAGAAATGAAAAAAGATATTCACCCAGATTACCAAAAAACAACTATAAAATGTGTATGTGGAAACGAAATCGAAACAGGATCTGTTGAAGAAAATATTACAGTTGAAATCTGTAACGCTTGTCACCCATTCTACACAGGAAACCAAAAAATCCTTGACTCTGAAGGTAGAGTTGAAAGATTTAAAAAACGTTATCAAAAATAGTTGTAAAAACAAAATCACTTTTGGCTGGCTAATTACCAGCCAAAAGTTTATTTATGGGATTTAGATTTAGGGGTTGTTATGCCAAAGAAAAATTTAGAAGTAAGTTTAATTTCAATACCAAACAATTTGCTTGATGTTATCTATACAGCTTGTAGAACTTGTTACAGTGCAGATGGAGCAGTTGAAATTTACAACAATATTACTGACGACAAAGAAAAAAAATTAAGCTTAATTAAAAGAATAATCTCATCTGGACACTATTCCACAATTGAACATATTCAAGTAACTTTTGCAATTAACAACATCTCAAGAGCAGCAACACACCAACTTGTGCGCCATAGACACATGAGCTTTTCACAAAAATCTCAAAGATATGTTAAAGAAGCAGATTTTGACTACATAGTGCCAACTGCGATAGAAAAAAACCCTGAATTACTTGAAAAATTTGAAGCACACATGGAGACAACTTCAAAATTATATGCTCAATTAGTTGAGGCGGGTGTTAAAAAAGAAGATGCACGCTCAATTTTGCCAAATGCAACTGCAAGCTCAATAGTTACAAGTTTAAATTTAAGAGAATTAATTCACCTTGCAAACTTAAGACTTTGCACAAGAGCACAACTTGAAATCAGAATGGCTGTTGTAAAAATGTGTGCATTAGTTATCAAACAAGAGCCTTGGCTTGCTGAACACCTTGTTCCAAAATGTGAAAGACTAGGCTATTGCGATGAAGATAATTCTTGCGGAAGGAAACCAACCAAAAATGGATAATTCAATATTTGAAAAAGTAGAACAAATAGAAAAAAAATATCAAGAACTAGGCGTAACCTTGTCTGACCCTGCTGTTATACAAGATTACGAAAAATTCCGTGATTTATCAAAACAAAGAAAAACCATGGAAGAAACAGTTGAAATTTATTACAAATATAAAGAAGCAATGGAAACAATTAAAGATTCAAAAGAAATGCTTCATATTGAAAAAGACGCTTCCATGAAAGAATTTTTAAACACAGAAATTGCTACTGCAGAAGAAAATATTGAAAAATACGAACACAGACTTAAAGTTCTATTGTTGCCACGAGACCCTATGGATGACAAAGATATTATGCTTGAAATCAGGGGGTCTGCTGGTGGAGATGAAGCAAACATTTTTGCTGGCGACTTGATGAGAATGTATTTGAGATATGCTGCAAACAAAGGTTGGCAAACAAAGATTTTATCAATCAATGAATGTGAAGCTGGTGGCGTATCTGAGGTTGTAATTTCAGTTAAGGGCGGCGACAACATCTATTCTCAACTTAAATACGAATCTGGTGTACACAGGGTTCAAAGAGTTCCGCAAACAGAATCACAAGGAAGAGTACATACTTCAACTGCAACTGTTGCCGTTATGCCTGAAGTAGACGATGTTGAAGTAGAACTTAATATGAATGATATCGAAATCACAACTGCTCGCTCTGGTGGCGCTGGTGGTCAAAATGTAAACAAGGTTGAAACCGCAGCTCGTGTATTCCACAAACCTACAGGAATTATGATTTTCTGTACTGAAGAGCGTTCTCAGCTTCAAAACAAAGAAAGAGCATTGCAAATCTTAAAAGCAAAACTTTATGATATGGAAGTTCAAAAACAAATGCAAGAAGTAACCGATCTTCGTCGTTCTCAAGTTGGAACAGGTGACCGCTCAGAACGCATTAGAACATATAACTTCCCACAAGGTCGTTTAACTGACCACAGAATAGGTCAAAACCTTGATGTAAGAGAAATTATCGAAGGCGAGCTTGATAAACTAATCAATATGCTTATTGAATATGACCAAAAGCTAAAAATGGAAAAATTAGCACAAACAGAAGTTTAACCTTCTAAATCAAGAACTTGTGTACCTGTAGCTTTTTTGAATAAATCAAGCATATTGTCTACTTCTGTACCGTCATTAAATTTAATAACAGTACGAAAATCGTTTGGCTTGATGCCATTATCATCAAAAGAGGTAACTTGTGTACCCTTTCTAACAAGCTCAAAACCAGATGCAATTTTTCCTATGCTCATTTTTCTCACCAAAACACTATTACAAGTATTTAATAACTTGTAAAAATAAAAATTGCTCAAATTTAACACTATATTAAGCTATGTTAAATAGAGAAAATGTCTTTGATGTCTTGATACGTAAGCGATTTGACAATATTTCTGTCAATTGAAATTACGCTATCAACAAGCGAGCGTTTTTTTGATTTAAGTGCTTGAATTTTTTCTTCAACAGTGCCCTTTGTAATGAGCCTATATACAAACACTTTCTTTGTTTGACCGATACGATATGCCCTATCGGTTGCTTGGTCCTCAACCGCAGGATTCCACCATGGGTCATAATGGATAACATAATCTGCACCGGTTAAATTCAAACCTGTTCCACCAGCTTTAAGTGAAACAAGGAATATAGGAATTGTTGGGTCATTATTGAATTTCTCAACAACAGCTTGTCTATCTTTTGTTTTACCAGATAAATATTCGTGTTTAATACCTTTTTCTTCAAGCCAAGCCTTAATGATATCAAGCATTCCGACAAATTGAGAGAACAGAAGCACTCTGTGCTTTTCTGCAATAACTTGTTCTAGCATATTTTGAAGTTGTTCAAATTTACCAGATTCGTTTATTCCAAGCTTGCCTTCTTTATCGTACAACCTTGGGTGACAACAAATTTGTCTTAAACGCAATAACGCTGAGAAAATCGACATCCTAGACTTTTCAAGACCAACAGTTTCAATAGATTTAAATAATTCTTCTTTTGTTGAGTCAAGGACTTGCAAGTACAAGTCTTTTTGATCAGATGTAAGTTCGCAATATGCGAGTGATTCAACTTTATCAGGTAAATCACGAGCAACATCCCTTTTCATACGACGAAGAATGAATGGGAAAATTTGCGATTTTAAACGCTTTTGAACTTCAGTATCTTCATTTTCAACAATTGGAACAACAAATCTATTGTTAAATTCTTTTGGATCAAATAAAAATCCTGGCATCAAATAGTCAAATACGGACCAAAGTTCTTCAAGTTTATTTTCAATTGGAGTACCTGAAAGTGCCAATTTATGTTGAGAATTCAACTGTTTAACAGCTTGTGCTGTTTGAGATGTTGCGTTTTTGATGTTTTGAGATTCATCTAAGATTACGTAACGGAAATTGATATCTTTTAACTTATCAATATCACGTCTTAAAAGTGCGTAACTTGTGATTACAACATCGTATTCAGGAATTTTTTTGAAGAATTGTTTACGTTCTCCACCTTGTAGTTTTAAACAAGATAGAGTTGGTGCAAATTTTTGAATTTCTGATTCCGAGTTGAATACAACAGTAGTTGGTGCAACAACTAAAGTTGGCATAGAACCATCTTCCTCTTTAGCTTTCTGCAAAACTGTCAATGCTTGTAGTGTTTTACCAAGACCCATATCATCTGCTAAAATACCATTCAAGCCGTATTTATACATAAACCACAACCAGCCAAAACCTTTCATTTGGTATTCACGAAACTCGGCGTTAATACCTTTTGGAAGTGATAAATCTTCAGCAGTTGAGAACGATGACATTTGTTCCCAGAAAGTCTTAAACCTATCACTTAAGATTAAATCAACATCAAGGTTTTTAAGCTCATTAATCAAACCTGCACGATAAGTTTTTACAGTAAATCTATTATCAGGGTTTCTAAATACGTCAAATGAGTTGAATGAACGCATCATTGAATAAATATTTTGAGCTGGATATTCAACAAAACCTAAACTTCTGATACGAGCATATTTTTCACCACTTTGAATAGTGTCATAAATCTCGTCAAAGTCGATAATTTCTTCACCTGCTTGACCATAAATACTAATATCAAAACTATCTGGTTGCTCATCCGAAAAGTCAATTTTTGCACATAATCTGAATGGATTTTCCATCAATTTAAAGAATTGCATATCGTCTTTTTCTTCAAACTTCCAACCTTCACCAGCTTGTTTTAGATAATAGTTGTAAAAATCGATAGCGTTTTCTTTTTCTAGGGCTAAGTTGTTAGTCTGCATTGGAACAAACTTACAAGCCAAAAGCATTGCATACGCTTCGTTTTCGTGTTTTATGTTACGTTTAACCCAATAAATTAAATCTTCATCAGCTTTTTTTACAGTAATGTATTGAACCTTGTCAGCAGAAGATTTTGAATAAGGAACACGAACACCATCATACTCAAAATCCAGTGATGCTTTTAATGATTGGTCGTAGTCAATACCCATAGTAACGATATTCAATGGAGGACGTTGTTCTAACATTAGTTTTGAAATCTTTTCATCAACAACAACATCCATAACCTCTTGAAGTTTTGGTAAATCTTCATAGATAAATTTTCCACCTTCTGAATCTTTTAAATCTGTAAATGAAGATTTGATGATATTTTGCGGAATATTTTGAATAGCAACGTTAGTTGGGAAAATAATATTTTTATAACGTCCCCATTTCAAGTGTCTTGAAAAATACCTAACCTCTTCAAACGGATAAACGTCATCATTATCTGGTCTTTGCCACTCTAAAGACAACAATAAAGTACCCGCAGTGTTAGAAGTATTTACATAAAGAACAAGTTTCCACTCTTCATCAGTAAACTTAAGTCTATCTTTTGTTTTTTCGTCTAAAACTTCATCCGCTTTTGCTAATAGCGAAAACAAAGTCGGATCGTAGCCATGTCGTTCTGTGAGCCAAGGAGTTGAAAATGAAAATTGTCTTCCTAAGACCGCTGGCCTCCGACTTATTTACATAAAGAACAAGTTTCCACTCTTCATCAGTAAACTTAAGTCTATCTTTTGTTTTTTCGTCTAAAACTTCATCCGCTTTTGCTAATAG
>JAZUSV010000031.1:0-4934 GCA_045606885.1 Candidatus Gastranaerophilales bacterium
CAAAATTACGCTTGAAATCAATAAACAATAAAAATGGGCAACATTTGCATCTGTGTCTCTATTTGAATGAGTTTTTTTAACCACTTTTGATAAAAACATCGGTATTAGAATTGCCTTTACAAATAGTGTTTCAATAGTTAAAAAAGCAATGACATACCAAGGATGATTTGAAAAATCTGTCGCACAAATCAAAAACAACAACAACCCTTGAACACCAAGAGTTCTAACGTGCGCCATTAATCTACTTGTGGTAGATAAATATAACATTGTTAAACCAAATAATATAATTAATCCGTTAACCATTCCTATACTCCATACAACTTAAGCGCCACCAAAGAAGCAACAACAAGCGCAAACGAACTCATAATAAACACAAATTCAAAAACATGGCTCATCCTTATTCTTGCAATAGCAGACTCTATTGTTCCAATTAAAATTGAAATTATTAAAATTATTCCTAAATATGCTCCTAAGCTTGACCAGAATGTCAAATGCAAAGGAATAATTAGCGCAGCAATTAAAGAAGAAATTAAAAACATTTTAGCCGCCGCACTATATGAAATTATTGCCAATTCAGAAGCGGAATTATCTAAAATCATTACTTCGTGAATCATTGTAAGCTCAAGATGTGTCGCAGGGTCGTCAACAGGAACTCTTGCACCCTCTGTTACAAGCATTATTAACAAAGACAACACTGCAAACAAAATAATCAAAAAGCCAAGACTTCCAGCGCTAATTAAAACAAAATTTAAACTATCGAACGTATAAATTTTAGATAACGCCATAATCGAAGCAATAACTATAAAAAATGCTGGTTCAATTATTGTCGTAAAACAAGCTTCACGACTTGAGCCCATTCCTTCAAAACTGCTTGCTGTTTCCATTGAAGCCAAAAGAGAAACAAATTTAGAAAGCCCAAGCGCATAAGCAAATATAATTAAACCGCCTTGAATATTAATTATGCTTTCACCCATAATCATTGGAGTAAATAAGCTTGCAAAAACAACGCAAGCCAAACTAATTACAGGGGCAATTTTAAAAATTGGTGTTGTTGATTTTGAATAAATTGATTCTTTTTTCATCAATTTAACAAAATCATAAAACGGTTGAAATATGCTTGCACCTTTACGTGCACCCCAAAAGGCTTTTGTTTTTCTAATTATTCCTATCATCAAAAAAGGAGTTATTAAAAGTAATATTATATTTAAAATTTTAATTAACATATTTTTCCTTTAACTAATAAATATTGCAACTATTATTGCTAACGCCAAAAAAGCAAGTCCAAAACGAATATATTGTTGAATATCTCCGTTTTGAATAATCTCAAATTTTGACAAAAACTTTTCATCCCATTTTAAAATTGGACTAATGATATACGCTTCTTCAATATCATCAACTTTAGTAACGTAATGAGCATCTTTAGGAAACAACCCTTTCGCCTTTTTAACATCACGAGTTCTTTTGAATAAAGGTTTTAAAATTGTTAAAAATGGACTTACGTACGAAGCTGCACTATATTGCATTTTATTTGTCGGTTTATTATAGCCACAACCCCAAGTTGTGTAATATTGCGATTTTTTAGAAAACATTTTTCTAATTAATAAGAAAAACAAAATCAATCCTGCAAAAATTAACAAATATTTTGATACTTGCGCCAAAAACGCTATTTGCTTGCAAGCACATCCGTAATCAATAAAGTCTTTTGCAGGCAATAAAATAAATTTAAATACATATTGAGGAAACAAGCCCAACAACAAACACGCACTTGCTAATATTCCCATTGGAATTAACATTTTTTTAGAACTATCACCGTGAACTTCTAGCGCACTATCGCTTCTTGCTTCACCTAGGAATGTTATACTAATTGTTTTTGTAAAACACAATATTGCAATTGTCCCAACAAGAGCAAGTGCACAAAATGCAAAAATTATTGCAATAAACACCCCAAAATTATTTATATCAAACGCTTTGATGAAACTTACATAAATCAAAAATTCACTCACAAAACCATTAAATGGGGGAAGAGCGCAAATTGAAATTCCACCAATTATAAAACACAGTGCTGTTATTGGCATTTTTTTAATTAAACCACCCAAAATTTCCATATTTTTTGTATGAGTTTTAATATATACACTTCCAGCACTTAAGAACAAAAGCTCTTTAAAAATTGAATGATTTAAAATATGAGCCAAAGCACCACAAAGAGCAATTAGCGCAACTGTTGGATGCTCAAAGTGAATTGCTAGAAGATATATGCTAATACCTGTGCCGATAATTCCCATATTTTCAATAGAAGAATATGCAAGCATTTTTTTGATGTCTTTTTGTACACTTGCATAAGAAATTCCATACAAAGCAGTAACAACACTAACAATCAAAACAAAATATATTGTTTCTAATTTTGGAATTGAGCAAAATTCAAGGGCACGAATTATCCCATATATTCCTGTTTTAATCATAACACCGCTCATCATTGCGCTAACGTGAGAAGGTGCTTTTGGATGAGCGTCCGGTAACCAATTATGAAAAGGAACAAAACCTGCTTTAATTCCAAAACCAATGAAGCCGAATATAAATATCAAATTTGCCAATTGAGCGTTTTGTTTTGCAATTTCAACGAAATATTTAAAATCTAAACTATGAGAATTAACTGACAATATTGCAAAAAATAAAATTATGAACACAACACTAATGTGCATATATACAAGATATTTTATGCCAGAGTTAATAACTTCTTTTTGCTCATATTCAAATATAACAAGGAAAAATGAAGATAAAGACATCAATTCCCAAATTATTAAAAACATCAGTGCATTTTGACAAACAACCACACCAAGCATTGAAGCCATTAAAGATAATAAAAAGAAACAATGTACTCCGACATCTTTGTCTTTTTTAACGTATGGCAACAAATAACCCTGAGAATAAACTATCGCCAATGTTGACATAACAGAAATTATAATTGCAAAAAATGCGCTTATATTATCAAGACAAAATCGAACATTTTGGAAAACAGAACCAAAACCAACAACTTGTTCACTAGCTCCTGTAACAAAAGTTTTAACCGAAGCGATTACAATTAATAATGAAGCGATTATTGCACTTATAGAAGCAATTTTTAATTTTGTTTTTTGAACCTTCCACAAAAGCGCAAAAACTGCTCCCAGAACAAGTATTGCAAGTCCTATAAAATAAAAATTCATATTTCCTCTTAAACTGTTTAAAATTCAATCTACGAGTTAATTTTGTATCAAATAAAAATCATAATCAAGAGGGATTTAAAAAATCATTCAATTTAAGATATAATTTTTTTGCTATGAAAAAGATTTTTAATTTTTTAATTGGTTTATTGCTTGTCTTTGCTGTTTTATATTTTTGTCAAATATTCTTACAACTGTTAAAAATCAACTTTCCACCGACAATTTTAGGAATTATGGTTTTGTTCTTTTTACTAAAATCAAAAATTATTAAAGAAGAATTAGTTGAAGATTTTTGCCAATTTATTTTAAAATATATGATTTTATTTTTCATACCGATTTTTGTTGGAACAATGAATTATTACGACATAATTTCACAAAATCTCTTGGCAATTTTAGCAACGCTTTTTGTAACAACAACCCTCGTCATTGTTACAGTTGGGCTTTTTACATATAACGCAATTAAATTTCAAAGATTATACGATTTAAAAAAGAGGTTAAAAAAATGAACCCGATAGGCATTCTTTTAACAATTATTTTGTTTTTAATTTTTAATCATTTGAAATTAAAAATTCCAATCATAATTAGCGTTGGTTTAACCACTATTTTAATTTTAGAAATTTTTAATATATCATACGAGCAATATAATCAAAGCGCTTGTTTTTTATCATTTTTTATTGCGCCAGCTACTATTGCTTTAGCTTATCCTATGTATAAAAACTATCATATATTAATTTCAAATAAAAAAATTGTTTTCTCGGCTTTGCTTTTAGCAACAGTTGTTGCGATAATTTCAACATATTTTTGTGCAAAACTTTTTGGTGCCGATTTAAAAATAATTACAAGCCTGCTTCCTAAATCAACAACTTTGCCAATAGCATTGGCTATTTCAAAAAATATAGACGGATATTTGGGGCTAACCGCTTGCATTGTTGCACTAACAGGAGTTTTTGGCGGAGTTTTAGGACACAAAATTTTAAAATTTTTAAAAGTAAAAAACGACACCGCAATTGGTTTAGCGCTAGGAAGTGCGTCTCATGTTATTGGAACAGCGGCTTGTGCGCAAAGAGGAAAAGGCAAACAAGTTGCTTCAAGCACAATTGCTTTAATTATCGTTGGACTCTTAAGTGCAATTATCATTCCTGTTTTTAAAAATTTTTATTAAGGAATGTTAACGCAAAGACCATACAAATCGCAAAATTTATTATTTATAAGCTTTATAGTGTATACTAAAACAAAAATGGGGTGTTGATATGAAAGTCTCTTCAGTTAGTTTTTATAATTCAAATTCAATAAACAAAAATCGCAACAATGTTAGCTTCAAAGCAGGCAAAATAACTACTGATGAATTATTTATAACAGACGAAAAAAACTATCGAATTGTTGTTGATGCCAATAAAATGAAGATTCAAGGAAGTTCGCAAGAACATTTAGTTAGTTTGGGTCAAATTTTTAGATTAACAAACGACGAATTAATATTTCGTAGATTTTGCACACACCCAACATCAGGAGATTCAAACCCTCTAAAAAAAAGAAAGCTATATCAAATACTAATGCCTCACGTTATTAACGCAAGAGAAGAATATGCAAAACTTCAAAACGAATTAGAAAAATATAAAGAACAACCTTTAACTATGTATACAATTATGGCAAAAAGCCAAATTGAAAGCAGAATTAGATACTTAGACGAAAAAACAACCCACACAGTAGATTTTACAAAGTCGGATCGTAGCCATG
>JAZUSV010000032.1:0-1979 GCA_045606885.1 Candidatus Gastranaerophilales bacterium
CCTTAAAGAAAATGGTGTTAAAAACGAAAACATTTTTTACTTAGGCAACAAAAAAAACCTAGAATATGACATCGCAAAGAAAAACGAATACAACTTTTTAAGCCACAGCGCAAAAGGTATGCCTCGAAAATTAAATTTTGAGTTCTTATCTTGGGCAATAGGGCTTCTTGTTTCAACTCTTAAGGTAGCTCGATATTTTATCAAATACAAGCCAAGCGTTGTCTTTGCAACAGGTGGTTATGTATGCGCTCCGGCTTTATTTTGCGCACATTTATTTAAAGTTCCTTATGTTTTACACGATTGCGATATTCAACCCGGCATTGTCACAAGGTTTTTTGCACCAAAAGCGAAAAGTGTTTCCGTAGCGTTTGAAGGAGCAGTAAAACACATCAAATCAAAAAACATCGAAATAAACGGAAATCCAATTAGACAAGAATTTAAAACAATATCAAAAAAAGAAGCAAGGGAAGAGCTTTCCCTAAAAAACGATTTTACAATTTTAATTATGGGTGGTTCTCTGGGCGCTCGAACAATAAACAATTCTTCTTTTAAAATTTTAAAAGAATACGCCAACAAAGAAGGCTACAAAATTTTATGGCAAACAGGGAATAAAAACTTTGACGAAGTTACAAAACGTGTTCTTGAAGAATTTGAAGAACTACCTGACAATTTAGTTTTACAACCATATTTCGACAAAATGTATTTAGCATTATTATCTGCAGATATAGTTATTTCAAGAGCAGGCTCTTTAAGCTTGTCTGAAATTTGCGCATGTGGCTTGCCTGCAATTTTAATTCCATATCCATACGCAGCAGCAGACCACCAAAAGAAAAATGCTTTAAACTTGGTTCAAAATAAAATTGCATTGATGATAGAAGATAAAGACTGTAACAATGATAGTCTTTATGAAATGGTCAACAATTTAATTAACAACAAAGAATTATTATCAACTTTATCCTATAACGCACAACAAAACGCAAAACTAGACTCTGCCCAAAAAATCGTAGAGCAGATTAACGCCGCAATGGAAAACTAGATGAAAAACGCAAACGAAATTCTAACAAGTCATGAAAAATTCCATATCACTCTTGGGTTGGAAAGAATTTCAAAAATTCTTGAATTATTAGATAACCCCCAAGATAAATATGAAATAATCCACATTGCAGGGACAAACGGCAAAGGTTCAACAAGTAAAATCATAAACGAAATCTTGATTGAACATTTTAAAAACAAAGAAAATATAGGGCTTTTCACCAGCCCTCACCTTTTTGAATACGAAGAAAGAATTAGGGTAAATAACGAAAAAATTAGCTCTTATCTTTTTAATAAATTAACCAATAAAATTGATATTCTTGCAAAAGAAAACAATATTGAACTAAGCGAATTTGAATTAATAACAGCTGTTGCTTTTTATTATTTTTTCATCAAAAATGTAAAATTTGTTGTCTTAGAAGTAGGATTAGGTGGATTGTTTGACGCAACTAATGTTGTTAAAAAATCAACTTGTGCAATTACAACAATAGATTTTGACCACACCGAAAGACTTGGCAAAAATATTGACGAAATTGCAAAACAAAAAGCAGGAATAATCAAAAAAAATTCAAATATAGCAGTTTCAAAAGATAATAAGGGCTATGAAATTATCAAACAAACTGCAAAAGAAAAAAATGGAAAGCTCCTAAATATTCCTAATGTAAAAATTGAGTTTGATAAGAAAAATTATGCACTAATCGAAAATGAAAAATATGAGTTCAATCTTCTTGGTGCTCATCAAGCTAAAAATCTTGCTTTAGCTATTGCTATTATTAATTCTCTTAATTTAAACGTTGCAAAAGAAACCATAAAAACCGCTCTAAAACAGGTTAGCTGGACTTTTAGGCTGCAATACATACAAGAAAAAAATATTTTAATTGATGCTGGTCACAACCCTTGCGGTGTTCAAACATTAGTAGATTTTTTGAGTGAAAATTTTAAAAATG
>JAZUSV010000033.1:0-2972 GCA_045606885.1 Candidatus Gastranaerophilales bacterium
AAAGAAAGTATTAACAACAACCATCAAAACTGCTAGTGCTCTAACTTTTAAAAAGCTTCTATTTTCTTGAATATTATTTGCTCGATTTAAACCTTTGATAATAACAGCTATTGCATTAGATGTAAGGAAAATTGTTACAAAAAAGCCAACTATTGCCATCAATTTTCCGCTTTTAAATATAACAACTTCAGCTAAAACACCATTTATCATATCAATTACGCTTTGAGGAGCAATTGTTGATAAACCAAAAATTATTTTGTTTATAAAAAATGTTTTTCCAAGCCAACCAAAAACTGCCATCAAAAACAACATAAAAGGGAAAATCCCTAAAGCAGTCATATACGCCATTTCACCTGCAGCGTTTGCATAATCATCTCTGATAATTGATTTAATTAAATTTTGCAAATATTCTTTTAAAATATTTATTACTTTTTTAAACATACTTCAAACCTATAAAAGAGTCTTTGCTTGCGCAAGGAGCATTTCAAGTGCAGTTGTTATTTTAGCTCTAATTGTACATCCTGCCGCTCTTTTATGACCTCCGCCACCAAATTTTTCCGTAATTTTCGTTGCGTCAATTTCTTTTGTACGAATTGAAACTTTAACTCCGCTATTTGTTTCTTTTAATACAAAAGCTATCTCAACACCTGTTATTGAACGAAGAGTTTCACATATTCCTTCTGTGTATTCATCTTTTGCGCTATATTTTTCAATTACATCTTTCGTAATTAAAGTATAAGCTATTTTATCATTTAAACAAAAAACAGAGTTTGTTACTAAATAATTTTGAAATAATATTAAATTTTTTGGCTTATTTGCATAACATTTGTCAGCAACTTGAGAAACGTTGATTAAATTTGAAATTTTGGATGCAATATCAAACGTATGAGAAGTTGTGCTTTCATATTTAAAGCAACCCGTATCTGTTAAAATTGCACTATACAAGCCAACTGCCATATCGGAAGTAATTTCAATATTTAATTTTTCAAAAAAATCAAATAAAACTTCGCCTGTTGAAGAAATTCCGCCTTTAATATAATTTAGTTTTCCAAAACCTTCGTTTGTTTTATGGTGATCAATTACGATAGTATTTTCAATATTTTTAAATAAAACTTTTGCTTTATCAATTATTCTATCAAAAGACGCTACATCAACAGCAATAGCTAAATCGTAGTTCTCTTCTAATGTTGAAAAATTAACAGAATTATTAATATGTGGCAAAAATTTATAAGTATTTGGAAAATTAAAATTATCTTTAATTTGAATTAAGATATCTGCCTTTTCTCCGATAAAAGACTTAAGCGCACTAGCACAACCTAATGTATCGCCATCAGGGTTTACATGTGTTATGATTAAAACACGAGAAGAATTATCTATTAAATTCAAAATCTCTTTTTCCATTGACTATAGAATAACAAAAAATAAAGGAAAAACAAATGTCTTTCTTAATACACTTAACAATAGCATCAAGTGCAGTTGCGACAATTGTTTTATCCTGTATTTTATTTACAAATGCAATAGAATTTTTGGGAAACAAATTAAAATTAGGAAATAATGCAACCGGTTCAATTTTAGCCGTAATTGGCACAGGATTACCCGAATTTATCATACCGTTAGTCGCAATAATAGGTGCTCTTTTTGCAAACAATGAAATCACAACCGCTCAAAATGTAGCACTTGGAGCAATTATTGGTTCACCCTTCATGCTATCCACCTTAGCTTTATTTTTGCTTTTTATCGTAGCGGTAATTAAAAAAAGAAAAACAATAAACCTTGATATAAATTTTATTATTAGAGATTACAAATATTTTTTGATTGGTTATACAATTGCAATATTATTTACAATATCTTTTTTAAACAAATTCAAGCTATTAGCTTTTGCTATACTTCTTTTGCTTTATATAGTTTTTGTATACAGAACAATTGTTAAATCAAGGTCAACTTGCTGCGAGTGCGAATGTGGCGATTTATATTTTTCAAAAATTAAATTAAATAATAATATCCTGCTTTTTATTCAGCTTTCTATTTCATTGATTTTGTTAATTTTATCTTCACATATTTTTGTTGAAGAAATAAAGTATTTTTCAATTTTCTTAAATATTTCACCAGCGATTTTAGCCTTATTAATCACACCATTTGCAACAGAATTGCCTGAGTGTATAAATAGTGTAATTTGGCTAAAACAAGGAAAAGATGATTTAGCATTTGCTAACGTAATTGGAGCAATTGTTTTCCAAAGTACTCTTTTATTTTCAATTGGAATTTTATTAACACCTTGGACTTTTGAAAAACCCCTTGTTATTAACACGATTTTAACAGTTCTTTGTGGAATTTATTTTTTATTTTCAATAATTAAAAATAAAAAAATAACGCTAAATTCACTAATTTTATGCGGTTTTGTTTATTTTCTATATATGATGCTTCTAATAATAAAATAGCAACATTTTATTATTAGCAACGTTATACAAGCAGAAATATCTATAGAAAGGAAAATAAAATGCAAATTTCCGCAATTAAATTGTCAAACACAAGCTTTAAAGGCATGTCTAATTCAGAAAAAATTCATCAACTAGAACAAAAACGAGTTGAAAACCAATGGGCAAGCGAAGGTTGCACAGGTGGATTAAGCGCAGCAGATGAATTTGAATTATCTTTAAGAAAAGAGCTAAGAGCTCTTGAGCAAAAACACGCACAAGTTCAATCAGCGACAGAAGGTTGCAATTGCGGATTATGCGCAGAAGAATATAACAGAATGAGCGAAATTAGAAATATTTTAAAATCATTCGAACAAGAAACAACACAAGAAGAACCAAAATACACAAGTTCAATTTATAATGTTCCTTCTGGAAACATCTATGGCGTTCCTGACTCAACTTTTTGGGGCGATTGGGCAAGATAAACAATAATTAAAAAAGCTCCCAAATACTTGGGAGCTTTTTAATATCCATTTTTCCTTATTCTTCCTTTTCTTT
>JAZUSV010000034.1:0-7282 GCA_045606885.1 Candidatus Gastranaerophilales bacterium
ATCATCCTTCAGAGGGGTATAGAGTTTTTGGGAAATAATTGTGTGATATATTAAAAATAATCAAAGAAATAAAAAAGGAATTAGTTTTCATGATTAAAATATCATACAACAATAAAGAATACAATTTGAATAAAGATAAACTAATTTTTGTTTTATCAAAATTAAAAAATGATGATGTAAAAGAAGAAGAAATAGAAAATTTGCTTGTTAAATTCCAATTGTTAGACGAAGATTTTTTAGAAAATATTAATAAAATTTAGATTATTGCAATTGAAATTTTTAGAGTTAAGCTTGTTTTGTTAGAAAAACGAGGAAAAATTATGAAAAAAATTATATATACATCTTTTATTGCGCTTGCTCTTTCTTTTAATTGTAATGCGGTTTTTGCAAATCATGATATTGAAAATATTTCAGCCGACAAAGCAATTGAAAAACTTCAAAAAGGCAATGAAAGATTTGTTAAATTAAAATCAAAACATCCCGATGAAAGTAAAAAAAGAAGAAAATTGATGTTAAAAGGACAACATCCTTTTGCTGTTATTCTTTCTTGTTCTGATTCACGTGTTCCTTTAGAAATTATTTTCGATCAAGGCATAGGTGATTTGTTTGAAATTAGAAACGCAGGAAATGTTTTGAATGAACACGTAATTGGCAGTATCGAATATGCTGTTATGCACTGTGGTGTTAAATTAATTCTTATTATGGGTCATCAGGACTGTGGTGCAATCGCTGCGACATTGTCTGGTGTGTCTGAAACAAAATATATTCAAGCCCTTGAAGATTCAATAAAACCTGCAATTGAAGATTGTAAAAAACAAGGGGTTGAAGTTAATTCTGACAATGTTGTAAAAGCGCACGTAATGCAAGATATAAATGAACTTTTAGAACAAGATAGCGAACTTGTAAAATATATGAAAGAACATGATGTTAAAATTGTTCCTGCATATTATCACTTAGATTCTGGAAAAGTGGAGTTTCTTGAAAAGAATTAATATCTTACGCTTGTTGGTTTATCTATTATAGCTCTGCAAGTGAAAGATGTGGCGTTGCAGCCTTTATCTTTGTATGAATCAATTATACTTAGTGCGTCAGAGCGTAATGTGTTTTTTGATATCGTTTCGTAACATTGTGCGTGCAAATTGGCATTGTCATAATCTTGACTAAAAGGTATATCAAAGTGGTTTGAAACTGCTTTATTGTTATAATTGTTATCTTTAGGCCAAGAAGCTAACGCCGCTTCAAAAAAGCTTAATGTTTTTGTGTTTTTGCTTTCAATTTTATTTGTACCACCACTTGTAGTATATTCGTTTGGAAGCTTAACTTTTGCGGTCATATATTTTTTTGAATATTTTGGAAAGCCCATTGGAATTGTTTCGCCTCTTGTTGTAACGGCAAAAGGCACAATGTCTGGTAAAACATCGGATTTTGCAACGCAATCTGTTCGATTTGGTTTTGCTTCGCCGTTTATATCGACATATACAGGGAAGTATTTTATTTTTTGTCCGTTGCTAACTTCTTTTTCGCCCATTGCTCCGATGTAGATTCTAAAACCGTTTGAAGCAATTAAGTGTGGGGTTGATGTTTCTGTTATGTTTCCATGAGAAAAAGCAGTGTTGTTGCAGTTATTTTTTGTAATATTTAACCATTCGGCTAACCTAGCACATAAAGCAGAAGTTGTCGTTGGAAATGAGCGTGGTTGAGTTATGCTAGCGTCAGGACAAGAAGGTCCTGGACAATACATATCTGCTAAAATATTATATCCCGCTTTGTGTAGTGTATGGTAAGCTCTATAATACGTGCCGTCATATTTATTGATTTTGCTACTTAATACGCTAAGTTGGGCTATTAAAATAAAGCCAACAATCGTCATAACAATCAATATTTCAGTTAACGTAAAAGCTCTTTTGCGTAAATTCATTTTAAAACTCCATACACAAAATATATATACACAAAATATTAACATATATAACAAATTGTGAAAATATATTATCTGAATTAAAGATTTTTGCAAACTTGCCGTATAAGTATATAATTATATATATAAGGAAAATGAAATTGCGCAAGAGTGGATTTACATTGGTGGAATTTTTAATATCCATAACAGTTATGTTAATTGTTATGGCGGCAGCATTTCCAATCACCTTTAAAAAAATGAAAAACGATACAGAATATGTTAAATATGGTGAAAAAGTTCTCTCTTGCAGTAGCGCTCGTGTGGAAAATTTTACCCTTCCTTTTGATACAACACGAGAATTTGTAACTGTTAGATTAGTTGGAGGTGGCGCCGGTGGAACTGCAACAAAAGGCGGTGGCGCAGGTGAAGTTAAAGAAGTGACCTATCCTTCATTAAATGGCGACTTTATGGTTGTTAAGGGATTGGGTGGTAGCACCAATCAAAATGGTGGCTCTACTGCTATTTACAAAAAAAATGATTCTGGCGCATGGGAATTATTAGAATCTGCAAGAGGTGGAATTTCTGCTAATGATGAAAATATGTCAAATCTTGGTGAAACTGTTCCAAATGCGCTCAGCGAAACCGGTGGATGTGGAGCGGGTGGAAATGCGAATTCGTCTGGTGTAGCTGGAGAGGTTAAAATCACATGGTAATTGATAAAAAAAGAGCTTTTACATTGATTGAAATGATGATGGCAATGGGAGTAATTCTTCTTGCTACTTTTGCTGCAATGCCTGTTTTAACAAAATCCAAACCTCCTATTTCAAAAACAACAATTAGGGGTCAATATGCTTGTTGGCGCGGTAATGACGGCAATCTTTATCAATGGTTGTTTGATGAAAGATCTCCAAGAACCGCAGCCCCTGAAGTATTTTCTGGCGTAAATGATGTTTGCACATTCACTAAAGATCAAAGACCTGCATATTTTTATATTTATGCTGTTGGACAAGGCGATAATGGGCAACTTGATATTAAAGCCCTACCTACTGCAGCTAGTGAGTTAAAAATATATATTCCTCCAAAAGACACAAATGACATCCCTGTAGTTGCAAAAAGCAACGTTTCAACAAATCCTGAAGTCTCCGCTGCTTCAACTGATAATGTTGTTGCTAATAATGGATTAATAAGGGGTAATATTAAAGCCTGTAAATTAATACAAAAAATAAGTTGTCCAAATGATACTAGTAAAACTGCGCTAGGTTGCGAATATGTTAGTGGTCATGGGCAAGAGTATGTAAAAATCGTTGGTTGTGAAAGTTATGATGCTATGGGGAATTTAACTAAAGGGAACATAATTCCTCTAGAATGTTTTACTCTGATGCATCCGATAGATTGTAGTGCAATAGCAAATCCTAGTGGTGCAAGTGAATGGCATAAAACGGGCAGAAATTACAAAAGTAATAATTCGTTGGCAGGTTGCGCAGATGTAAAAAATGGTTTTGTAGTTGGATTTGAATTTAATAATCCTATTATGACATTGAATAAGTATGCAATGAGCTGTGGTAATGCACCTGATAATAATAAATTTCTAACGATATTGGATAATATCCCTTCCACAAGGCAAACAAAATTGCTTGATGAGTTGAAAGCTAATTACAAAAATGGAGCTGTATTAATTCTATGGTAAAAAAATTAAAAGGTTTTTCATTGGTCGATGCACTGATAATTTTGGTGGCAATCGCCGTAGTTATCGTGCTTTCAACTCCTGTAATTACTAAAAAATCAATCAATATTGCAGATGTTGGCGCATCTTTGTCAGGTTCAATGCATGGAAAAATTGAAGCATACAGAAAAGAAATAGTTAAATTTAGTGATTATTCTCATTGGCTTGAAAAAATATCAAATCCTTCAACAAGTACCACTGTTGAAACTATAACAATTTATGAAAGAAAAACAGATGCAGAACATATAGAATACGTATACGATAATGCTGCTAATGCTGCTGAAAAAATTAAAATAAAAGATGGCAAAAAGCCAATATTATATGAGGAATATCCAAACGCAATTCCTGTTGTTGATACATCAGGAGCTATTAATTCTTTTAAATTTAAAAAAGGTGACACTAAAATTATTCCAATTGGCGGTAAATATATAGCTGAAGCTAAAGGAATAGAATATCTTCACACAGGTGCTGATGGACAAAGAACTTCAGGTAAACTTGATACATCTAAAAATCGAATAATTGAAGGTAATTTTGCAACAAGGCTTGATAAAAAAAGTCCAGCACCTAAAAATAACAATCTTTGGCTTGTTAATATAGACACAAGCGGAGTTGATTATACAACAAGCGAAGATAGTAATAAGGTGGTTACAATACAAAAAAATGGAACAATATTAAAAAGTATTCCTTGGTATAGACTATACAGCGGAGAAAAAGTAAAAAAAGATGAGCCAATCGGTGCCGATAGTCTAGAATTTGACCTCCCGCAAAATCTTAAAAGTGTTAGATTTTATGGCGTAGGTGGCGGAGGAAGAGGTGCTGAAGTAACTAGCGCACAAGCTGAAGAAGGTACATTCTTTTTAAACAGTGCTACAAACGAAGATATTAATAAAATCGCAACAGATTTAGTGGCTAGATTTAAAGAAGTGTATACTGAAAAATATAATTCAGTAACTGATACAGCACACAAAGATCAAATAAGAACACTTGTTTGTGGCACTAAAAACGATGCACAATGCTTTAGTGTGTCAAATCTTGTATTTATACATGATGGTAATAAAGAAGTAGTAGAAAAACCTGTATCGGATTCCTCTGCTCCTTTTAATAAGCATTATTGGATTTCAATTAATAAGGGTGACGGTACAATTAGTGCTAAGTTTGACGCAAGAACAGGGCTAGTTTTCCCTCATGAGTTACTTAAATACACTAAAAACGTTGGCTCTCAAACTCAAGTTGCGACAACATATCATATGCCTGAGTGGTTCAATTGGGAAACTTTAAATAATAACTACTGTATCGCAGCCTCAGCTTGCGGAACCGAAGGTGAAGATGCACCTGATTTTGTATGGTATACAAAAAAAGGAAAATGGGAAAACCCTCCTAACCAAGGAAATTACGAATGTTTTAAGAGAACGTTCGCTAATAATGGAAGACTTGTAAATAAAACAATTACAGATATTTCTAAAAGCCAAAATTTTTGGGAACCTGATGTTTGGGGATGTAATTATGCTGGTATGTTCCAAAATTATCCTTGGTGCTGCAACAAGCTTGATGGTAAATCTTTTACTATTGAAGAGAATATATTAGTTTATCCTGTTTGCGATAAGAGTAATTTTATAAGAGACGGCATGAAATGCGTATGCGATAAGGGGTTTCATCCAAGTGGAGTGGGTTCAAAAACAATTTGCGTAAAAGATAGTGCTCTTACACAAACAAGTAGAGCAAGTAAGATTGATTTAAGAAAAAATTATGATGGCGAAGTCAAAGAAACTTTGGCTTATAAAATCAAAAAAACCTTTAAAAAGTGGAAAGGTGTGCCAACGGGATATGCTGGAGGTGCAGAAAATAAAAGGGTAACTCCGGAAAATACATATACTGGTAATCAAGAAATTATTACCTGGAATATGTATTTGCAAAATCAAGGTATAGAGCTAACTTGTGATAATAAGCAAAGTTGTTGCGAAACAGAAAACACTGTTGCAGGGTGCAAATCAAAAGGACTAGATTATGTGCATATTAAGTATGTAGACACCAAAGAGCCTATTGCTGGCGGTTATATGCTTACAAGAGTTCCACAATATCAAAGGTGTGAAGAATGTAAGGCATGTTGGAACAAAACTGCTATCCAAGCACTTTGCACATATCCTAGATGTGAATTTTATACTTGCCCATTGCCAGGGACTGCAAGTAGTGTTGACGCAAAGGGTTTTGAACAAATTAGAGTTGATTGCGTAAATGATATTTGTTCTTGCAATCTCATGCAATTAGAAGGTACAGATAGGGCTGCAATTCCGCATTATTACCCAGGGGGAAAAGGTGGAACAAAACCTCTTTGTGCTGTTGCACAAATAGGATTTAGTGCTGCTACGAATAATTATACAAAACCTATTCGTATTACATATAGCGAAAATCAAGACCATATTTGCGAAAATAAATGTGATGGTTTAGACTACAAGATGTTTGGAAACAATGAATCATTCCATAAAGCATCAGGTAATTTTTCTGTTTATTGTGAGAAATTTGGTGGTGATAGCGGAATTACAAGAAGCGCTACTATAAGTGGCTATACTGCATCATCTGTTGGCGGTGGTGGAGGTAAACCATATCCTTATAATATTGTTAGTCATACAAAAGGTAATAAAATTACAGAAGAACAGTTGAAATGTTTAAAAGAAGAAATTACTAAATTGGGACATTCGTATAATGACGTTAGTGCGGGAAAACCTTTGGATTGTGATAAAAATAATAAAAACTGTAAATATATTCCAACAAGTCATGGTGTAGCAAATGATATTGAATTTTGTTATAAAAATTGTGGCATCGAAGAAGATGTTGGCGAATATACAAATTCTTGCATGTCTGGTACGTATCAATTTGATGAAGAGTTACAATGTCGCGCAAAAACTGTGGCAGATTTACCCGATGAAGCAGACGTCGATGGAATTGACGGTTATGTTGATGAGCCAAAAGGTCTTTGTTCACACCTATATGCGGGCATAGGAACGCTATCTCAAGGTAGAGAATTCAACTACGCATACGTATGGTCTGCTCCTTATGTATCAAACTCACTACCGTATGGTGAAGCTGGAACTCCTGGCGAAATGGATGACACCGAAGTAGAAAAAATTACAGGGAAAATTACAATTAATCTAGGTAGAGGCGCAACCAAAAATAATATCGCTACAGATACAACAGTATATATGCAACATACTCCAGGTTCTGATGAAATTCTTAAAGCAAAAGCAGGTAAAAATGGAAGCGCAATATCTAAAAAAACCTTAAGATATGACATGTGTTACAAAGAACCAAGTGCAACTCAAACTTGCAAATCGATTGAAAATGATAGCGTAATTGTTCCATGTTGTAACAATGAAAATGGTGCACACATCACAAAAGAAGTTATTTCAACATCATCAAAACAAAGCTTATTTGAAATAATCAAAGGTCTTGCAGGTAACTCGACAATAATAGGCATTGGAGCAGGCCGCTCTGGTGCAGGATATGGCGTAATTGCAGGACTTGAAGCACTTGATGCTTTAAGAACGGTTAAAAATATTTCTTTTGGAAATGGACCCGGATATTCTGTTAGCCCTTCGCTTGATGGAGTGACCGCAAGCAGTAATAATAAATTAAATCCAAATGACTATAAAAACAAAGTGCTAATCCCA
>JAZUSV010000035.1:0-4544 GCA_045606885.1 Candidatus Gastranaerophilales bacterium
CGCCATATTACTAAAAAAGGATACCGTCAGGTATCCTTTTTTAGTAATATATTGAGATGATAGGACTGAACCCGCGCAATAGAGTGAATTTGAACATATTATAAAATGAGCTTCGCATAAGATTTATTGATATTTGCCCATATATATGCTACTGTATCAAATATGAAAACGGTGCTTTATTGCGTTGGATGTTATTTCAACGATTTTAAAATAATTAATTTTTTAATCAATGAAAATCGAAAAGATGTACTAGCGATAGTTTCAGACAAAGTTACCAATATAACAAATTTTAAAAATATATCGGTTTTAAATTTTGATAAATTTAAGGAATTTCTTCAAAGGGAAAACAAGGAAGATTTCAAAATCGTTGTTTTTTATAATACCCTTTCAGACTACAATCTTGCAGTTTCCAATTTGCAAAAATTGGACTTAGCTGAATTTGAGAACTTTGTGCAATATAACCTATATAATAAAAAAATGGCAATATATTGGGGTAATTGCCATGCAATGATAGTTGCACAATTATTAGCTTCAAATCCTGATTTTAATAAGAATTATTCATTTTATATGGCGCAAAACTTATGGGATTGTACCGGAAAAGACATCAATTATAATGCTTTAAAACATTGCGAATTGGTTATATATCAAGATATCCGAGAAAACAACAGTATAGGACCTTTTGCAAGTTCCGAAAAAATGAAAAAATATTTGCAAGAAGGTTGTCAATTAATAAAAATACCAAATTTATACGGTTATTCAAAATTCTTGTATCCGCAAACAGAGCCTGACGCAAAAGTAGCAGTTAATACTGCGTTTTATTTGGATAATAAGTGGTGGCTGTGGTATAGGGACAAATTTATTGATGAATATATCGAAAATAATGAAAATTATTCTGTGGAAGCTCTGATAGATTATTTAAAAAACATACAAATAGATACTAAATACATAGATGATAAATTAGGAGTTTTTTGGGAAAAAATTTCTAATTCAGATGAACAATGTGATATTAAAATAAAAGATTTTCTAACTAAAAACTTCTGTAAAGAACAATTATTTATTGATATTGAACATCCGCATTTTATGCTTCTTAAAGAATATGCTAAGCAAATTTGTTCTATTTTGGGTTTCAATAGTGACATTTTTTCAGATAGAAATTGTTCAGTATATGGGCATTCAATTGTCGTTTATCCGCAAGTAAAAAAATATTTGAATTTAAAATGGACTGATAATAATTGTAAGCAATTCAAAACCATGGAAGCGTTGACAGGTTCTGCCATTGATTTTGATGAATATGTAAGACAGTATTGTAAAATTTATGAATATTGGAAAGAATTTAACAATCAAGAATTGAAATTAAATTAGTTTTTCACTGCAAAACAAAGCCCAACCTGTATTTATACGGATGTTACTTAATTATGTATTTATATTTGATATAAGGTTGTTTATATTTTTGAAAAATGAATTAAGCAGCGTCAAATTATATTTTAAATTTTTGGTTTAACTCTTTCCCAAGAGCCATTGTTTATTAATTTTTCTGAAATTTCTTCTTCTATTTTTTTAAGAGCCTTTAGGCCTTCTTCAACTTCTTTTTTAAGTTTTAAATCATCTGGTTGTGCTTCCAATTGTAAGAATTTTTGATACCATTCAAATCCTTGTTTTTTATATTGCATTGTTAGTTGAGCTTTTTTGATTGCATCTAAATAGTTCGCTTCTTGTTGTACTGATAGTGTGCCTTTAGCTTTGCCTTGTTTAATTTTTTCCGTAAGTTCTTTAATTAATCTAGTGTTTCCGTTTATTTGTGCTTGTACTTCTTCAGCTGAAAACTGATAATTGTTAAACGCATTTGAATCGCCAAATAATGCAAATACCCCACTTGTTCTGCAATTTCCTTCAAGAGTTTCTATATATCCTCTTAAAGAAGTGATTGCTTCTTGTTCTTCTTTTGGTGTTAATTTTGGTAAACTTGAAACATCAATGTTTCCACCGTTAGCGTTTATTATGTTGTATCTAAAGACGTGTGATGCGCCATATTTACCTAATGCATCAACTGCTTCTGCCTCGTTACCGTATTGAGCGACAAAATCAGGATTTTCTTGTATTAATTTTTTTATTTTGCTAATGTATTCACTTTGCACAGAGTCTGGGCTTATTGCGTTCCAATCATCAACTTTGGCTATTCCGTTAAGAACTTCAGAATCAGTAGTGTATAGGTTGTCTTTTGCGAATTGGGCAAATTCTTTTTTCATTTTTTCTGACATTTTTGGAGCTTTAACAGTTTTTGCTCCAATAAGCCACTCGTTTTTATAAATAACTTCATCAGCGTCATATTTTAAAATTCTAGATAATAATTCTTCTTTGATAATTTCTTGAACTTTTTCTTGTGGCAAGCGTGCTCTTAAAATAGAGTTTTGACAATGCGTTGCTTCATGTTCAATTACATCTTCTAAGTTAAATATACCTTCTCGATATGCATTTACATTGATTTCAATGATGTGTTTATTTGGATTATATGAACCTCCATGGTTAATATTTGGATTGTTGCTTATTTCAAAATTAGGCATTAATTTTTCATCAATCCCTTTTTCTTTAAATACTTTTTTGAAATATGCTTCAGCTTCGGCTTGGATTTCCTCGTTTGTTAATTTTGCACGTCTTATCCCTTCCGCTGTTTCTTTAAAAGCTTTAAATGTTTTTATTTCTTTTGGTCCATATTCGGTTCTGCTAATAGTTTTTTGAGTGTAGAAATCTTCCATGTCTGCTAGGTTTCTTATGTAGCTTGGAGTTTCATCAAGCAGGTCGCTTGCAAATTCTGGTAGTTCATATTCGCTTGTTGTAACTTCTGTTAATTTTCCTGAGCTGTCGTATGTATATTTTTTAACTAGATTTCCAAAACCATATTTGTCAGGATTTTTATCGGCTCTTTTTAATAATCCATCTTCGTATTGCATAACAAATTTGTTTTGTCCTGCTTCGTGGATTATTTTGCCGTTAAATTTTTTGTTTTTCTTGATGAAAGCTACACCATCTTGAAATGTGCCCCCAGATTTTCTGAATGCTTCAAGTGTAATTTCTCTTGCTTGTTTTGATTTGCCTTTCAGTATAAGTAAAATTGCTCCACAGAGTGCAGCTAATCCAATTGCAACTTTAGCAAATATATTTTTATTTTTCTTGGTTTCTTTTTTTGGATTACTTAATTCAAAACTATCTTGTTGTAAAGCATTGTTTTTTGTTTCTTCTGCTTTATTGTTCTCGTTTTGTTTTATTTGGTAAGTTTTTTCGTTGCTTAAGAAGCTAATTTTATTCACAGATAAGCCCTTTCTTATTTTAAGTATATATGTATAAAAACTGCTTACTGTGAAAAATTGATAGCAATTTATAAAATTATAAATAATTTACGCATTATATTGATATTCTAGTCCAAATCTTTGTGCAATGCTTTCGTTGAAGGCTTTTTGAATTTTTATACCTTCGTCTGTATCTGAAATTTTTCCAATTTCTGGCAAAAGTTGCATAAAATTATGTCTTGTTGGTTCAAACATTGGGAAAAAGTAGCGATTTTCGCAAGCATACTTTAACATACCAACCCTATCTTCAATGTTTTTGGGTTTAGTGCAACCGATTATTTTTTCATATAGTTCATCTATGCTACTAACTCCTGCTTTTTGCATTAGTTTTTCTTCGTAAAATCGAACATAATTTTCATCAACTTTTGGATTAATATTGAAATGACTAAGCCAATCTGATTCAAATTTTCCTTCAACAGCTTTTCTTATCATTTCTCTGTCGTTAAAAAAGTATTGTGCAAATCCTTCTGGTTTTTTCATATAGCAAGTGCCGCCATCTTGACTTACTGCAACAATTTTTTTAGCTTCTGGTGTTGTTATAAAAGAAATGATATCTGCTGTAGACAATGGAATTAATTTTTCTCCAGGATGTGAATGAATAATTGTTGAATTTGGTTGGAGTAATTGTGCTACCATACTGCAGCTTTTTTCTTGTCCTTCGCTTTTGTATAAAATGTTACCCAATTCATCAATTGCAACACAGCGTTCTTTTGGGTTTTCTTTTGAAACTGATTCAATGCAATATTCATAAGCTTCTTTTAGTGCCTCTTGCATTTTTTTTGCGCTATCGCTGATGGAGACAACATCTTTTCCTTCAGGTAAATTGATTTTTGCGCATTTTGCGCAATCCATAGTTGAGGCAATTGCTTTTGAAACTCTTCCAATAAAATTAATACTCATATACTTTTCCTTTTATTATTAAAAAGTAAAAAATGTATTAAAAATTGCCCCTATAAATTAAAAGCCCCTCGATTTGAGGGGCTTTTTTTATTTTAAATAATCGCTTGCGTTTATATTTTGTCTTGAAACTTCGTCTGTTTCAAAGAATGGTTGAGCGCTAATTCCGCACATAGCTGCAAAAAGCGAGCTTGGAAAAATTTCAACTCTGTTGTTTAAAACGTTTACTGCGGAGTTGTAAAATCTTCTTGCTGCTGCGATGTGTTCTTCTACATCATTATATGTTTGCATTGCTTGAACCAT
>JAZUSV010000036.1:0-4531 GCA_045606885.1 Candidatus Gastranaerophilales bacterium
ACATGTTTGAGCGCTAGCGAGTTGTCCGAAAGTGTGAATATTGAATTTAGTGCACCACTAGTAGCTAATATATAATCAAGCCATGTTTTTCTTTTCTTGGTTCTGTTCTTTTCTTTTTGCACTACGGCGTTTGAGTTCAAAAAGAAAAGAATGAACAAAGAGAAAATAGGAGATTCTTCGGTCGCAATGCTCCCTCAGAATGACGGCACCGAGTTCGTATTCTAGATTGCCACGCTAACGCTCGCAATGACAGGTTTAACATGTTATGACTCAATTCGTCACTGCGAGAGCTTTAGCTCGTGGTAGTCCATTTCCTTGCAATAAAAAAAGAGTGGTCTATTAAAACCACTCTTTTTTTATTATAAATTCAATATTTATTTACCGTTTGAAGCCAAAATCATAACGACATTTCTGCCTTCAATCATCGGTTTCTTTTCAACAATAACAGAACCTTCTTCAAATTCTGCTAAAAACTTGTTGATTAAATCCATTGCAAGATGAGAATGTTGCATTTCACGACCTCTCAACATAACAACAACTTTAACTTTATTTCCAGAAGCAAGAAATTTCTTAGCAGCTTTTAGACGAACTTCATAATCATGAACATCTATTTTATAGCGCATTTTAACTTCTTTAATATCAACAGTATGTTGTTTTTTCTTCGCTTCTTTTGCTCTTTTTTCTGTTTCGTATTTATATTTGCCCCAATCAAGAATTTTTGCAACCGGTGGAGCTTGATTTGCAGATACAACAACTAAATCTAAATCTCTTTCACGAGCCATTTGCAAGGCTTTTACAGTTGGAATTGTTCCGTGGTTAACGCCTTCATCGTCAATTAATCTAACTTCTTTGGCTCTAATTTTTTCATTTAATAGCTCATTTTGAGCTCGATTATCTTTACTAATAGTTTTATCTCCTTATATCTGCTACATCTCTATTTATACCACACTATGTTTATTTTGTAAAAGCGGTAATTCAATTATTCAAACAGTTTATGTATTTCGCTTGGTTTGAAAATACCATATTCAGTGATAATTCCTGTAATTAATTCAGCTGGAGTAACGTCAAATCCAGGGTTTATAACGTTCACTTTAGGTGTGCAAATCGGCTTATCGTTAATCATGGTAACCTCTTCTTTGTTTCTTAACTCAATTACAATTTCGTCCCCTGACTTAATTGTTGGGTCAATTGTAGACTTTGGAGCGGCAATATAAAAAGGAATATTATGATATTTTGCAGCAATTGCAACCATATATGTTCCAATTTTATTTGCGCTATCTCCATTTAGAGCAATTCTATCTGCTCCGACAACGACAACATCAATCATGCCTTTTTTCATAAAATAAGCACCCATGCCGTCGGTAATTAACGTTGTATCAATGCCATCTTCAGTCAATTCATAAGTTGTTAAACGAGCCCCTTGTTGACGTGGACGAGTCTCATCAGCAAAAACCTTGATTGTTGGGTCGTTTCGATGCGCGCTTCTAACAACTCCTAAAGCAGTGCCATATCCAACGGTAGCAAGTGCTCCAGCGTTACAATGAGTCTGAATAGTTGCACCTTTTGGAATAATAGTTGCTCCAAAATCACCAATTTTTTTGTTGATTTCAATATCTTCATCTTCAAGCTTTATTGCGTTTTCAACCAAAAGCTTAATTATTTCATCTTGTGTTTTTTCTTTGTTTTTTTCAACAACTTTTAATTGTTCATTAATCGCCCAAGCAAGATTAACTGCAGTAGGACGAGATGAATTGATATAATCAGAAATTCTTTTAACTTCTTCAATAAAGTTTTCTTTACCTTTTGATTCAATTGCAGCAAGACAAACACCATGTGCACCAGCTATACCTATCGCAGGGGCACCCCTAACTATCATTGTTTTAATTGCGTCATATATATCGTTTGATGTTTTAATATCAACTCTTTTAAAATCATAAGGAATAACAATTTGGTCAATCATTCTTGAAAAACCTGTTGTTTCGCTTGTTTTAATCCACTCTATTGTTTTTTCCATTTTAATCCTCAATTTTAATATCTAGTGGTGCATCATGATGTTGTGGTTTTTGTTGTATATTTCCAATCAACCACGCTGTTCCCATTCCTGTAGCACTGTTTGTAAGCGCAAAAATCAAAGCAACCATAAAAACTATTACAAAAAATAGCCACAGCGCACTTGTTAACATATCTGGAATCATGTATGAATAATATTTTTTAAAAATCAAATGAATTATTGAAACCATAGGGGCAAAAGTTATAAAAAAGCCTATAGTGGTAAAAAAGCCAATTATTCCGCCCATTATTGCGCCTTGTTCATTTGTTAAATATGCAATATGTTTTTCGTTTTTTTTCATAAAAAGCATAATGATAACAGAAGAGAAGAATGCTAACATAAACAAACAAAACCCGATTAAAAACGGAAAAAGCGACAAAAGCCCAATAAAAGCTCCTAAAATCAAAGAAAAAATAGCCGTTCTTTTTGCTATTACTTGATTCATTTTATCTCCTCCTTAAATCTGGCATTTTGCGCATGGCATAAAGCGAGCGCTACTGAATCTATTGTATCATCTAATTTGATATTTTTATCTAATTCTATATAATTTTTAACCATCATTTTAACACTAGCTTTATCTGCTCTTCCGTGTCCTGTTATTGTTTGCTTAACAACAAGCGGGGTATATTCATATATTGGTATAGAATTTTCCTCTAAGGTTAGCAAAATTACGCCCCTTGCTTGCGCTACAGGTATTATTGTTTTTTGGTTTTTAAAGAAAAATAATTGTTCAATCGAAGCACAATCTGGCTTATATTTTTTTACCAAAAAATCAATATCGTTTTTAAGTTCTAAAAGCCTTTTTGGATGAGGTGCATTTTTATCTGTTTGAATTGAACCAGAAGCAATTAAATTATAAAAATCACCCTTTTTATTTGTTGTATATTCAACTAAGCTGTAGCCTGTAATCCCTATTCCTGGGTCAATTCCAAAAATTAACATTATAATTCTACCAAATTAGCTTCACTAACATCAAAAAAAGTTTTTGCGCTTAAAATAAACTCTTGCGGGTTTTTTGAAACATAAAATTCAATATTTCCCTTTGAATTTGAATTTTCACCGATTGCTTTTTGAACAATTTTTGCCAAACTTTGCGCAGGATTAAAATACTCAATATTTAATATATTCTTAAAAATTTTCTCTAAATATGGATAGTGAGTGCATCCTAATACGATTTTTTTTGCATTATTTTTATGAGCAATTTCTAATTTTGATTTTATTAATTGAATTGATTTTTCGTCATCATACAAACGATTTTCAACAATTTCAACAAATCCTGTGCAATCAATTCCAACAACATTGATGTTTGGATTATATTTATAAATTTCTTCATTATATTTTTTTGAATTTATTGTTGCTTTTGTAGCTAAAATTGCAACAGTATCTCCATCTTGAAGATTAGAAATTACATCTGGAGCAACTGATTGGATTAAAGGAAAAATGTTAATTTTATTACCAAAATATTTTTTTAAATCATCATAAGCAACAGCCGATGTTGTATTACAAGCAAAAACAGCGTTTTTAATATTCTTTGAAATAAAAAATTCTAAAATATTTTTAGTAAAAGCAAAGATTTCTTGAGGAGTCTTGGTTCCATAAGGAACATTTTTTGTATCGCCAAAAAAAACATAATTGTTGTTTGGCATAAGCTTATAAAGCTCAGACAATACGCTTAAACCGCCCACTCCACTATCTAATAACCCTATTGAATTTTGACAATTATCTGTCATTTTATTTTAAATACTCCAATATGCCATCTACAATTGACTCAGCAATATCTTCTCTTCTGCCCTTCTTTAATAATCTTGAGCGTTCATCAAGATTTGATATAAAGCCCATTTCAATTAAAATCGCAGGTGCCTCTGTATGATTTATAACATAAAAACGAGATTTAAACACGCCTCTATCAATTGTATCCCATTTTTTAACATTGCGATTTGACGCAAAATTATTATGAACAACTTGCGCTAAATCATAGCTGTTATCTTTAAAATAATGGGTTTCAAGTCCATAAGTGTCCTCTTTTACTGTTGAATTAGTATGAATGCTGACAAAAATATCAGGACTAATCTCGTTAGAATAATTTACCCTATCTTCCAAAGAAAGTGTCATATCTTTTGTTCTTGTCATATAAACGTAAATATTTTTCTTCATCAACTTTTCTTGAACCATTTTAGCAACATCAAGATTTAAATCTTTTTCATACGCACCGCCACCAATTGCACCGCTATCTGCACCGCCGTGTCCTGGGTCAATTACAACTTTTTTCATTGAAGAAATCGTTGGTCTTTCTTTTGGTTTTTTAGGCTTTTCAACTTTTGGAACTTCGTCTTTTGGAACATAAATTACATTGATGTTTTCATTTTTTGTTGACTCTTCTTTTTTATTTCCAATTTGGATTTCAGAAATTGTATTTGGTGTCGGTTTTGTTGCAACAACAATAGTTTCTTGAGGGTTTTGAGGTTCAACTGTTGGACTTGG
>JAZUSV010000037.1:0-7366 GCA_045606885.1 Candidatus Gastranaerophilales bacterium
AACATCCCCTTGCATCATAACGTTGTAGCTGTTTGGGGAAATATTATATTTTTCAAGTTCTAGGTGAATTTGAGTCAAAGTAAAGTCGGAGGCCAAGCGGTCTTAGGAAGACAATTTTCATTTTCAACTCCTTGGCTCACAGAACGACATGGCTACGATCCGACTTAACATCCCCTTGCATCATAACGTTGTAGCTGTTTGGGGAAATATTATATTTTTCAAGTTCTAGGTGAATTTGAGTCAAAGTAGCAGGTTTGTCGTTGTAATAATAGTTTGATTGAACGCCGTTTCTACCTTTTTTAATATGTCTTCTGATTGAAAATTCGTTTTTGTCGTCATCATCTGAAAAAGTAACTTTAACAGAAGCTTCACCACGTTTATTGTGGTTTGTAATAAGGTCCGCAACACCTTGTTCTGAACGCAATGTGCGTGCAGTTGTAAGCCCAAGGGCAAAAAGCACAGAGTCGATAATATTGCTTTTTCCTGAGCCATTTGGACCAGATATTGCTGTAAAACCTTGCATCAAAGGAACAGTAACCTTATTTGCAAAGGATTTAAAGTTGTCAATTTCAATCTCTTTTATATACATTTGTTTACTTGTAAACTCTTAATCAGCCTAGTATATTAATTAGACTATAAAAGAGCTTGGCATGTCAAATTTTATATAAAAATTCATATCTGTTTACTATATAAGTATTATTTATGTAGTTATTTTTTTCTTTTTTGCTGTGTAATTCAAGATAGCTATCTTTCAAAATGTTAATTCTTGAAATTGGCCAAAACATGAAATTGGCTCTGCCTATAATTCTGCTTTTATCTAAAGTGCCCCAAAAACGACTATCTTGGGAGTTGCCTCTGTTGTCTCCCATCATAAAATATTGATTTTCAGGAATAACGAATGGACCACAGTGCATTTTTGAATTGCAAGGAGTCCAGCCTTGTTTTGAAACTATGTATGGTTCATTTAGGGCTTTATTGTTAATATAAACTTTAAATTCATCGCTTTTTGGATTGTATTTTACTTCAAATTTGTCATTTGGCATGCCGATAACTCTTTTGATGTATGCAATATCTTTGCAAGCCACTCCAGATAATCTTGAAAAAATTGCCCAAGGGGTGTTTTTAAGTTTTACATCTGGCGGATAAAAGACTAGAATGTCGCCACGTTTAATTTCTTTTTTCGGAAAATCAAGTTTTTCAACAAACACTCTATCTCGCTCTAGTATGGTTAGACGCATTGAGCCAGAAGGAATCCAGCGAAGTTCGCCAATAAAGTATCTGATTACAATTACGCAAATTAAAACAAAAAGAATTGTGCTAATTAATTCTTTTGTGACGTCGGTTTCTTTTTCGTTACCGTTTTCGTCTTTAACTTCTTCAAAAAGAATAGATTTAATAAAATATCCAAAACCTCTAGCTTTAATTTTTTTAATATAGTTTATAAAAGCTTCTTTCTTTGCATTGAAAAATGTTTTAATATCGTTTTTCAAATTGGAATATAGTTTTTTATCATTTGAAATCAGATAAAGCACAATTAACCATACAAATGTTGAGGTCAATAATAAACCTAAAAAGTTAATAAAGCTATTGAAAGGCTTATGATAAAAGCCGTGTAGAGTTTTTATGTTTAAAAGTTTTGAATTTGGATAATTATCGAAAATATAGTCTGAAATATTGTTAAATAGGTGTGAATTTTTTTCTTTTGGTAACACGGTTAAACCGATGTGTAAAATGCTTGTAATTGGTTTATTATCCACATCAAGACTTGTCGAATTTTCGTTTTTTAGGCTTTTTATAAAGGAAAACTTAATTCCTTGTTCGATTAATTTTTTTTCTATGGAGTTTTCATCAATCGTTGATTTGTTATCTAGGGAGTATTCTAAAACAACACCTTTTTTTAGAATGTAATTTAAATATTGATTATCTTGAGTTGAGATAAAACACACCAAAGCGAAAATTATACAAAATAAAATTTGTTTAAAATTGTTTTTAAAAAATGTTTTTATTTTGTCTAAAACTTCTGATTTCAAAATTAACTCCCTAAAGTATGTTTTGTAAGCTCTATTAACGCTTTTTTGTATTGTGAATTATCTATTTTTTCAAGATATTGAAGTGCTGTTTGCGTTAATTCTTTTACTTTTTGATAAGAAATTTCGATATATTTATCAAAATTTTTAGTTTCATTTTCCATAAACGAGTATATCACAGGCAAGGTGTAGTTACCATTTTTAAAATCTGAAGAATTTATTTTAAAGTTGTCGATATCATTTTTAATTTGAAATGCAAGAGCATAATTTTGCATAAAGTTTATCAAAGCATCGTTTTTACAAGACAACACAAAGAGGGCTTCAAGCCCTGCTATAAATAAATTTCCTGTTTTTGCAAATGTTTTTTGAAGATATAAATCAATATCTGTAATTTTATTGGTGTTTTCGTTTTGCTGGATTTCGCCTTGAATTGTGGCTTTGATTTTTGTTGCAAATATTTTAGAAATTTCCATATTTGTTTGACTAATTTGCTCTAGTGCTAAAGATAAAAGCAAATCGCCCTCTAAAACGGCAATTTTAGAGCCAAATTTTTTATAGAATGTTGGATGATTTCGCCTCAAATTTTCTTCATCTATTATGTCGTCGTGAAGCAAAGAAGCATTATGAATTAACTCAGTAATTAGAGCAATGTTGCAAACTAAAGGATTTTCGATTTTTAAAATTTTAGAAAATAGGAAAATGAAAATCGGACGAAGCCTCTTTGCTGAGGCAAACATAAATTTTTCTAAATCACAAGTTAAGAAGTTGTCAGTGCTAATAACAACTTCTTTTAACTTTTTTTCAAAATTTTCTAATTCGTTTTTTATTGGGAAAATTATTTTATCCATTTTAGATTATAAATTTACCATTTTCATAGATTAGCTTATCGTCAACAAAAATTTGACCGCCATTTTTCATATTTTTAATCATATCCCAATGCAAACCAGATTGATTTTTTCCACCTGCTTCAGGATAGCTTGCACCAAGCGCTATATGAATAGAGCCGCCAATTTTTTCATCAAACAAAATGTTTCCTGTTACATTTTGAATTCTGTCGTTTGTTCCGATTGCAACCTCGCCAACAAAGCGTGAACCTTCGTCCATCTCAAGCATACTTTTTAGAAAATCATTTCCAACTTCAGCATGGTATTCAACAGCTTTGCCGTTTTCAAATTTAATATAAACTTCTTTAGATGTTGAACCGTGGTAATTTTGAGGGAAGTCAAAATAAATATAACCAGAAGCGCTATCTTCAACCGGAGAAGTAAAAATTTCACCATCTGGAAAGTTCATGTTGCCAGAACAAGGTACCCAAGTTCTGCCAGCAGTAGAAAAAGTGATATCTGTTTTATCTCCAACAATTCTAATTTTAGATGTTTTGTTTAAAATTTCAGCTAATCTTTTTTGCTCAGTATCAATTTCAATCCATTTTTGAACAGGATTGTCTAAATCCAAATAGCAAGAATTAATTAGAAACTCAGAGTATTCTTCAAGGCTCATAGACGCCTCTTGAGCAAGTGCATTTGTTGGATAGTCTGCTATAACCCAACGCATATTGCCTGATGCGGAGCGTTCTAATCTTTTTGATAAAATGGGTAAAGTTGCTTTTGAGCGTTTGGCAACTTTAGTTGAGTCTGCATTTGCCATGTTTTTAATATTATTTGGAGCGCCAATAAATATCATGACATCAGCTTTCTCAACTTCTAATTTTGACATTTCGTCGATGTATTCAAGTTGCTCGTCTGTTGCGTATTTGATGAATGTTTCAGCTAGTTCATCCATTGAAGTTCTAACTATTGGATTTGCGCCATTTTGAAGGCAAAGCTTGTAAATTTCTTTAACTAGTGGTTGAGATTTGTATCCTCTAGCGTAGATTATTACCAAATCGCCTTTTGAAACATGCGTCGAATAATTAACTAAAACGTCGGCATATTTATTTATTAGCGGATTATACATTTTTATTCCTCGTATTATTCTTCATTTTCGCCAAAAGTAGTTTTATGTCTTTTTAGTGAGCAACCTCTTTTTGAGGATTTTACAAAGTTAACCAAATTGTCTACATATTTGTTTCCTTTGAACTCGGCCTCAATTAATTCAAGAGCTTGTGTTGTGTTGTATTCTTCACTTTTTAAAAGTCTAATAGCTTTATGAAGAGCGTCACGAGATTCTTTGTCTACATCTTTTCTTCTTAGACCAATTGCATTTGTTCCCATAGGAATTGCAGGAATTCCTTCTGCTTTGCAGTATGGAATAATGTCTAATCTTGCAGCAGAGGCTCCTGAAACAATTGCCATATCGCCAATTCTAAGATTTTGGTGAAATACGCTTTGACCGCCTAAAAACACCCCAAAGCCAACGTGACAGTGTCCGCCTAGGGTTGCTGCGTTTGCCATGATAACATTGTCTTCTAATACACAGTTGTGTGCAACATGGGTGTATGCCATTAAAAGGCAATTGTTTCCAATTATTGTATTACCTTCACCTGAAGCTCTGTTTATTGTTGAAAATTCTCTTATCCAGCAGTTTTCACCAATTATAACACCTGTTTTTTCACCTTTATATCCAAGGTCTTGTGGTTCTCCCCCAATTGAAGCAAATGGTGAAATTTTGGTATTTTTGCCGATGTGCGCAAATTGAATGTTAGCTGATTGTGCAATTTTGCAACCGTCTTCAATAACACAATTTTCGCCAATTACTGTATATGCACCGATTTCAACGTTTTGACCAATTTTAGCAGTTTCATGGATTACTGCTGTTGAATGTATTTTGTTTGTCATTTTCTTTCCTTAATTCCTATTTAAGAGCAACGGTTAGAGTTGCTTCTAAGCATAATTTGCCATCTACAAATGAACGACCAGAGCATTTTGCAATAGGGCCTTTCATTTTAATTACTTCTGTTTCCATTTCAAGTTTGTCGCCAGGACGTACGATGTTTTTGAATTTAGCACCGTCAACTCCTGCAAAAAGAGTTAGTCTACCTTTATATTGCTCCATCAGCATTAAAATTGGAGCAGCTGTTTGAGCTAACGCTTCAATTTGTAATACGCCAGGCATTATTGGGTTTCCTGGGAAATGACCTTGGAAGAATGGTTCATTAAAAGAAACATTCTTATAGCCTTTTGAGTATTGCCCAGGCACACATTCGGTGATTCTATCTATTAATAAAAATGGGTATCTGTGTGGTAACATTTCTAGAATTTGAGCATAGTCTAGAGAAACCGGTGTTATAGTTGTATCCATTTTTTTCCTCTTTCTTGTTTTATTTGTCTAATATTTGTTTTAGATTTTTAGCAAGTTCGCAATGATAAGCGTGACCTGCTTCAATTGCTATAATTTTAGCATTCATTTTGAGAGGGTTATATCCTGTTAGATATAAATCTCCAATAATGTCTAAAATTTTGTGTTTTGCTGGTTCATATTGGCTTCTAAGTTGTGTTGTGTAGCCGTCATCTGTTAAACCAACAGTGTTTTCAATTGTAACACCTTTTGAATATCCTGTAGCTTGGAAACGTTCAAGGTCTTTTAGATAGCCAAAAGTTCTTGCTTCTATAATTTCATTCAAATTATCAGTTAATTTAACCCATCTATTGTTTAAATCAGGGTGGTTAAAGTTAACCGCATATAAAATGCTTGTTGGATTTTCATCTGGAATTAAAGTGATTGATGAATGGTTGCGAGAAAATGTCACAACTTCACTTAATTTTTTAGTTGATTCGGTTTCGCCAACAAAACCAACTTTGTTAAATTCATCAACCCAAACACGAGCACTGCCATCAAAAATTGGCATTTCAAATCCTTGGGAGTCAAAATAAACATCAAGAGCGTCAATTTCGCATATTGCACAAGCTGCCATAAAGTGTTCAACTAGGGCAATTTTGTGTTTAGCTCCAGCCATAACGTCAGCTAAAATTACGCAATGTTCGGTTGAAACTACATTGTTTGCAGTTGCCTCAACTATGCCATCACCTATAAAAAAGCGAATCCCTTTTTTGTCTGATGGTTTTATTGTTAATTCAACAGGTGCAGCGAACATTAAGCCTGCACCTGATAATTTAAAACTAGATTTTACCGTCTTCATTTAAAAATTTCTCATAATCTTCTAATAAGTGTTGATATTTTTTGTATTTTTGAACCATTATTTCTGCTTCGTCTAAGTATTTTAATCTCTTGATGAAGTCTTTTCTTAGAACTGCAGGTGCACCCATTACAACTGATTTTCTTGGGAATGATTTAGAAACACCTGCTTGAGCTAAAATGATTGAATCGTCGCCAATTTCGATATGATCTTTTAAGCCTGCTTGACCAGCAATTACTACTCTGTCGCCAATTACGCATGAACCTGCGATACCAACTTGAGAAACAATTGTACAAGCTTTGCCAATTCGGCAGTTGTGTCCAATCATAACTAGGTCATCAATTTTTGTTTGAGCGCCAATTATGGTGTTTTCTACAGTGCCTCTATCAATACAAGTATTTGCACCGATTTCAACATCGTCACCAATTTCTACAGAGCCTAAAGATGGGATTTTAAACACTTTTACTTCGGTGTTAACTTCTTTAATAGCTCCTTCGCTACGAGCTTGTTCAATATTGTTTGGAGCTTCTGTTACAAAAGAAAAGCCGTCTGCACCAATGCTTGCGCCGTGGTGAATTATGCAACGAGAGCCAATTTTGATAAAATCGCCAATATTAACTCCTGGATGGAATAAACAATCTGAACCAATTGTAGCGCCTTTACCTACATATACATTAGGCATAAGAGCAGTATTATCGCCAATTACAGCGTCACGTCCTACAAAAACATTTGCGCCAATTGATACATTTTGTCCTAATTTTGCGCTTGGGTCGATAACTGCTGTTGGATGTATGTTTCTTGGGGTGTCAGGTGCAATGTAGAATACATTTAAAAGTTTCATGAAAGCTAATCTTGGGCGTTCAACTTCGATTGTTGAAATTCCATCTAAATTAACTCCTAATGGTACTAAAACGGCTTTAGCCTTAGAAGAAGCCATATTTTGAATTTCATCTTCATTCATAGCAAGAGCTAATGTGTTTTCATCCGCAATTTTTGGAGGTGCAACTTTGTCAATAATTACATCTTCAGCTTTGGTTAATATACCACCTACAATTTGAGCCAATTCTTCAAGGCTAAATTTTTTTTCACCCATACGACACTCCCTTAAGTTACCAGTCTTTGTAAATTTATTTTATAACAATTGCAAAAAAAATGCTAACTTCTTAATAAAATTTTTACTTTTGTTCTATTTTTTTAATGACATTTGTTGTAGATTTGCCTGCAACCAAGTCAATAAATTCAACACGACCACCATTTTTTAAAA
>JAZUSV010000038.1:0-12696 GCA_045606885.1 Candidatus Gastranaerophilales bacterium
ATATCATGGTAAATTTACCTTCAGAACAATTCCTTATCATATTAAATCTTTGCAAGAATTATCTTTACCTGAACATTTAGAAGATTACACAGAATTTAACAACGGAATTGTATTTGTTACAGGCGCTACAGGCTCTGGAAAATCAACAACTTTAGCTAGTTTAATTGATATAATTAATAAAAAATACAAAAGACACATTATTACAGTAGAAGACCCTGTTGAGTTTGTGTACGAAGAAAAAAAATCAATTATCACTCAAAGAAGTTTAGATATTGACGTAAAAGATTTTAAAACAGGTATCAAATACGCTCTTCGTCAAGACCCTGATGTTATTTTGGTTGGCGAAATAAGAGATAAAGATACTTTATTAAGTGCCATCGAAGCATCAGAAACAGGACACTTGGTGTTTTCAACACTTCACACAAACGGAACAATTGCCTTAATCGATAGACTTAAAGGCTTTATTGATGAAGCTTCGCAACCAGCATTTATGAAACGATTAGCTAATTGCATTCGTGGAGTTGTTCACCAGCAACTTGTACCAACGGTTAACGATGGACACTTAGCACCTGCGCTTGAAGTTTTAACATTCACACCTACGGTTATAGACTACATCAAAGATGGCAAATATGATGACGTTCGTCTTTTAATGCAAAGAAGCAGACAACCAAACATTGCCACTATGAATATGTCTTTATATGACCTATACAAAGCAGGAACAATCACAAAAGAAATTGCACTTGAATATAGCCTTGAAAAAGTTGAAATGGATCAAATGATTAGAGGCATGTATCGTGATAATTCGCTAGAAGATTCGATTTTATAATTACATAAAGGAGTAGAAAAATGACGCCATTTCCAGAAGCAGAGATTATGACAATTAAAAGACTTGAAGTTGCCTTAAGAAAAGGGGACTATAAGTTGCTTAAAGACGGTGCATACAAACTTCATGAAAAGTTTCACAGTGGTCATAGATTTGAATATTTAGACTTATTAAACGACATTTTAAGTGAAGTTTTAAATAGTCCGCAAATTCCTTCTGATGTTAAAGATATTTTATGCCCAACAATCGAAGATATTTTATCAAAAGGAACTGAACCCAACCAAACAACTTTTGCGCCAAATAATCAATTTGAAAATATTGCTCCTCAAAACGAAGAAACAACAGGAAGAATGAATGCTTTTGATGCTTTTGGTTCTCAAAAGCAAGGAGTTCAACCTCAACCACATTATTTTTCACAAAGTCCTTTCAGTGCTGAACCGTTTAAAGATTTTAACACAACTCCAATGATGTTAAGTCAAACAAGTGCACCTGTAGTCCACGAAGAAACTCAAATCAGCGAAGAAGCAACTCAAACTGTTTCACAAGAACCACAAGAAACAGTTCAAGAACAATTATTTCAACAAGAAGTATATGTTGAAAAATTAGAACCTCAGCAAGATTTTCACCAACAAGAAATAGAAAAAATCGAAGAAGAAATTAACAACTATCAAGAAGAACAAAACGAAGAGCCACAATATGTTATTGAAGAAGCTCCAAAATATGAACCTTATGAACAATACAAAGAACCCGAAGAAGTTCAAGAAGAAATTCAAGAAGAAGCTGAAGAAGTAACTAAAGAAGAAGATTTAGCTCAAGAAGAAATCAAAGAAGAGCAAATTGAAGAAGAAAATATTGAACAAGAAAATAAAACTGTAGCAATATTTTACGGTCAAGATAGTTCAGAAGACAAAATAAACAACATTACAAAATTAAGAGAACTAATTGCAAAGTCTAAAGAACAAGATTCATCAATTGCAAAAATTATGGATTTGATTTCTCAAATTACTTTACAAGCAGATACCAATGTTGTTGAATTAAAAGGCGTTTTAGAACAATTAAAGAATAAAAAATATTCACTAAATTTAATTACAAATTCTCAAAGCGCTGCTTTTGGTGAACTCTTTAAGGCAAGTGAAGTTAGTTATGATTTATTTGAAGAAGAAGACTATGACGTTAATCTAGCACCATTGTATGGCTTATCAAATCTTTTTGTTTGTAGCGATTGCGAAGAAAAATATTTAAACGAAAAAACAGAACTTAAACCACTAGTACTGCAATGTCCAAAATGTAAAAAACCAATGTATCCTGATTTTTACGCAGCTCAACAAGGTGCGCAACTTAATATGGAATATTACAATTCTTCGTTGGTTTCTCTTGCAAACTCAAAAGTTTGGTTGTTAATTCACCCTTCGTTTAACGACAAAACAAGTGCTGACTTAATTGAAGCAGCCTTCAGAGTTAGCAAATGTGTTGAAGAAGTTTATGTTTTAGATAAAGACATCAATGTTCGAGAAACATATAAATACATTTTCTCTAAAATCAATCCAGACGTTAAGGTTAACATTCAAAGCAACGCTCTTGAAGATTTTTTAAATTCGATATAGGAGTTTGTTTTGAAAAAATCCTTCATGACAGAAGCAATAAACCTCAAAAACTATCCTTTAAATGATAACGATAGCATTGTTGTTATGTTTTCAAAGTCAAAAGGTTTAATGCGTGCTGTTGCAAAGGGTGCAAAAAAACCAAAATCTAAGCTTGGAGCAAGAATACAAATGTTTATTGCAAACCAACTTATGCTTTTTGAAGGAAAAAACCTTGATACAATTGCTCAAGCGCAAAGTTTGAATACTTTTTCTAAAATCAGAAGCGATTTAGATAAATTGTCTTATTCAATGTATATAGCAGAGCTTGTTAATAATTTTTGCTCTAGTCAATATAACAATGATGAAAACTATTGCGAAATTTATGACTTAATTTTTTATACGTATGAAAAAATGGCGCACGCCTCAACAAAAGAAGAAATTCTTTTAACTTCCTTAAAATTTCAAATCAAACTAATGAACTTATTAGGCTGGGGTTTGGATTTTAATTATTGTTCAAAATGTCAAAAAAATATTGAAGATAATATTGAGCAAAGTTGTTTTTATTCGTATTCCCTTGGAAGTTTTTTGTGTGCTGAATGTGGTTTAGAAGCAACAAGCGGTATTAGAATACACAACAAAATCAGATTATTTTTATCAGAAATATCTGAACTAGATTACAAGCAAAAATCAAAATATGATGATTTGGTTAATTTTACAATTTTAGAAAAATGCTTTTTATTTATGAAAAAATATATTGATAATTTATCAAACAAGAAAACGAAAATCTTTGAAGTATTAGAAAAAACAACAATATAAACAACAAAAAACCGTGAATTAGTTAAATTTCACGGTTTTTTTAAATATTTTATTTAAGCTATCTATGCTTCTTGACCTTCTTTATCTTTTTGTTTATCAATCATACCTTGAATTTTATTGATAAGTTCTTCGCCTTTTTTAGCCATTTCATTTGAAACATTTTCTGCTTTTTCTTGAATTTCTTTAACTGCACTATGAGCTTTATCGTATGCTTTTTGAGAAGATTCTTTAATTTTTTCTCTTGTTTCTTCACCAGATTGAGGAGCAAGCAAAATGCCTGTTACTGCACCTACAAGACCACCTACGATGAAACCTGCTATAAATTTACCTGCTGACATAATTTATTCCTTTCTTATTATTTTTTAAATAGATTTGCTCCAAAGGAAATTCCTTTCATTATTCCTTCAGAAAAACTTTTTAATTTTCCACCAAAACAAGCACCAAGCCCAAGTATTGAAGCAAGACCTGTTTTTGCATTTTGAAATTTTGTATCTGCATTATTCGCAATTGAATTAATTGATTTTGCTGCTTCTTTTAGCTCTTGCAAAGTTGGTTCAATTTCTTTTGAAACACTTGTTGCAATTGTGTTTGCATTATCAGTCAATTTGGTAACGCTTACCACAAGCTTTACAACAAAAACAGTTAAAACAACTATACAGACAACTGTAACGAACATCAATATTGAGAAACTTACACTTGGATTTAACATACTAACCTACATTTCATCAACATTAGTTTCGTTATTTTTTGCTTTCGCTAATTGCTTAGCTTTTAAATAATCGTTAAATTTTTTATATGCGTCTTCAATTTTTTCTTTTGAACCTTTAATTGCTTCCATAGCTTGTTCTTTAGCTTGGATAATTTCTGGGGAATATTTTTCTTTTAATTCGTCAAGGGTTTCTTTTAATTCTTTTCTTGATTCCTCGCCAGATTTTGGCGCAAAAAGAACACCTGCCACAATTCCACCAAGAACGCCAGCTAAGATACCCATTGCGAAACCAAAAGAACTATCTTCTTTTTTGCTCATATTTTCTCCTTTTAATCTCGAATTTATTATATCATTTTTTGTGCGACTTTGAAAGTAGGAGAAAGTATAAGAAAAGTAAACTGCTTGTTTACATGTAAATTATTTATTTACTAACTTTTCTTTCCACCAAGCCAAATTAAATTGTCATAATCATAATCTGTTGGGTTAAAAATATCACCATCGATTTGAGAATTACAAATCAAATAACAATATTGGGGCTTTTCTTTACTATCAAAGGTGAAGATTTTTTCTGCTGTTTTTATATTTTGACCTTGGCTGGAGTTCAAAAATGCCTTTTTAAGCTTGGAGTTATTAAATTGCAAAACGATATCTTGAGTCGAAATAGTGTTGACTATCGTGTTTTTATTTTTTGAATAAGTAAAAGAATTGTCTTCAAAAATATAATCTTCTTCACTTGTTTTTTGAGCTTCATTTTTAGATTGCGCTTTTTTGATGTAGTGTGTTAAAGAGTTTTCGCTATATTTGAAATATTCATCACTAGACTCAAAACCATTTTTAACAACAGGATTTGTGATAATTTCTTCTATTTCGCCATTTTTGAAATTAAACGTCATTTCTGCGCTATGATTTTCACCAAATTGTTTTAAATTTTTATTGTATCTTTTTAACATACCATTTTCAAAAAGATAACTTTGTTGCGATTCTGTTGTGCTATTTGGAAAACAGATGTTTAAATCAAATTTATGCAACGCTCCGCTTTGCGTTTCAAATATTTTTCTTGTTGTTTTATCGTTGTTATATGTGTAAACTGCAGTATAGTTTGGCTTGTTTAAAACTTTTCTAATTAATTTATCATTTTTATACTCATATATTGTTGTAGCGGTTTTTGCTTCATTTGTTTGCAAGAATATGTCTGTTTTAGTTTTAGGATCGCTTATTGCAACTGTTTTATTTTTCTTTGCATAATCTAAAAAATTTGAAATTTCTTCCCATTCTTCATTAGCTAAAACCTGAATTTGTCTTGCCTCTTGTTGAATTTGAAGCGATTGATTAAAAAAATCTTGTGCTTTTGTTTGAATTTTTCGAGATTGCGATAAAATTCCATGAGAAACTTTTAAAATACTTTTCGCTTCTGCATTTAAATTTATTTGTTGAGGTTTTGCGCTAAAACTTACAACATCAGCTGTTTTTTGATGCGTCAAACAAAAAGAATTTTGTTTTTGCAATGGTTGAGTTTTTGTGTTGTTAAAAGTTATGCTTAAAATTTTCATAAAAAACCTCTACTTGTTCATATTTTTATTATACGAAAAAAATACTTGCGCTAAAAATTTTTTTTGGTATTATAAAAAAGTACCCAAAAGGTACGCAAAATTTAATATAAACTGAAACATTCCTCAGTAGCTCAATGGCGGAGCAACCGGCTGTTAACCGGTAGGTTGTTGGTTCGAGTCCAACCTGGGGAGTTTTTTATTGCAAAACAAGACCACCTTTATGGTGGTTTTTGTTTTGCTTAAAGTTCCTTGTGTTTGAGAACCAACAAGGCGAAAGTCTTCTTGGTTCGAAGTCCAGCGGATTTTGATTAGGGCGGAACAGAGTTTATTTATAAACTCGTAGTGAGCCCGTCTGTTCGAGAAAACTTTTGAAATGACGGTTTTGCGCAAGCAAAATCGAAATGAAATACTAAGTTTTCGAGTTGTCAAAATCCAAGACGACCTGGGGAGTTTTTTATTGCAAAGAAATATGTCGAGTTTGTCCCGACTTATTTACCTTAAACAGTGTTCATGGGGTTATGTATTTTATTTTGCATTTGTAGGGTGTGTTAGTATTTAATTGATAATTAGTTTGGCAATTTTTGCATGTTCTTTTTTTTATTATATTAATAACAGTTTAACAAAAGGTTAACTTATGAATTTTGGCAAAATTTTTAGTTCAATACCGCATATAGTTGTTCCTGCAAAAAAAACACAATTAAAGATTGTTCAGGATTTGGCAAAAGATATAAGTGAACGAGCTGACAAAATTACATTAGTTTCTGATAGTTTAGCTAGTGTTGGTAGAGCGCAAATTGTAATGCAAAAAAAGACATTGCTTCCCGATATTTCTTATATTAAACAATTAACGCATCAGCCTTCTAGAACCGATGATCAAATTAATCAAATCACAAATGATGTTTGTGCATATCTTAGAAAAATTTCTGATGATTTGGAAAATGCAGCATTATCAGCCACAGGTGAAGAAGTAGAGGATATTTTAGCCAGAAAGGCTGTAATAGATTATTTGACTCAAAATATAAGGTATAGCAAAGTTTGGAGTCAAGGAGCTGGTTTTCGTTTTGGTTTGCCAACTAAAGAGATACTGCCAACTTTAGATGGGTTTTGGGAAGAATTTAATAAATCTGTTTCTTTGTTTAAAAAAAATGAGATTTTTGATATTTCTGATTATGATTTAAAACAACGTCAATTTGATGCTGAAGATATAATCAAAAAATATGCCGATAAAAAAAGTAAAGAAAAATTTCATGAATACAATAAGCTATTTAATCCAATTGAAAGATTAGGGGCTGGAGTATTTAATGACCCCTATTTAAATGAAAATGCAAATTTTTATAGAATTATTTCGCCAGATGAATTGACAAATTTAGTCATAACGAAAAAAACAGGAGAATTGATAGATTCAAACGGACATTTTACAAATGGACATTATTCGTGCATAACTACAAATCCTAATTATAATGAACAGGCATTTGCTGCTAATGGATTGCCTATTAGATTAAAATTTAAAACAAAAAATGAAGATGGTTTATATAATATGAATTTGTTAAATAGAATTACTGGTTTAAAACAAGAACGATCAATCTATAAGGTTTGTGGTTATAATTTTAATGATATTGATTGGGATAATGTTTGTGTGCAAATTGATGGAGATTGGCGATCTCTTGGTAGTGATTTTATCGAAAAGATTGCAGGGATTGATTAATATATTTAATATGTTTATGTTAAAAGATTTAAAAAAATTAGAAAAAGTCTAATTTTGAGCTAGTTATGAATAAAGCATCAAAACATGCCAATATTATACTTTTGAATTTGTCTAAAAACATTGGTATTAGTACTGTTTATTGCCTCATATAATTCAGCACAAAAAGTTCGAATCTTGGACGGTTTGGGGAGTTTTTTATTGCAAAAAATATGACAGACCTTGCGTCTGTTATTTTTTTGCAAAATTACACAAATTTGGTGGGTTTTAATGGGACATTTGAAAAAATATTTTTCTGCCGACTTTCGGCTTTGTGTTTGAATCACATCCTCTTCTGAGTGGTTGACTGAAACTACTCAGAAAGTCACATTATTGTCCACAATTCGGCGGCAACTTTCCACAATAAATCCGCCCAAATTGCTATAATCCAAATATATTGGTGCATTCCCCGCTGACACTTTCCGGACAAAAAGTCCGTTTTGAATTTTTCCACTCCCAACTCGGAACCTAGTCGGAAGTTAAAATTATGTAAAATGTAGACAGATGGCTGATTGTTTTTAATATTTTTTTATTTCAATATAATATTTTTAAGTATGAAAATTTAAGGATTTAAATATGGGTTATTATAGAAATTTACAATTGGAATTAGAAAGTCGTGGATATGGGCAAATAGGAAAGTTCATTTGTCCTAACTGTGTAGAAGATGCGGATTTAAGACAATGGGTTGAACAAAATTCATCAATAGAAAACGATATAGAATGTGATTATTGTGGAGAAATTACACAATGCATTCCTGTAGAAAATCTGATTGAAAAAATTCTAAGAAGGATAGAGGAGGATTATGGCAATCCTGATGATGTTGGTGCTTATTATGATGACGAAACCGATTCTTATGACACTCCAATATACGATACAGAGGAAATTGTATCAAATTATTTATGTGAGAGTGACGAGTTGATGCAAGACATAATAGATACAATTTATTGTGAGAATTGGTGCGATAAAAACCCATATAGACTTTCTGAGAAAGAGCAATTATTGTATTCCTGGGAACATTTTGCAAACACAGTAAAATATAAAAACAGATATTTATTTTTTGCAGAAAAATCAAATAAACACAGTGAATATTTATGTCCTGTCGATATATTGGAAACAATTAACTCCGGATGTAAAAAATTTAATTTAATTGAAACAATTCCATCTGGTACTACTTTTTATAGAGCACAATTTATAGGAAAAAGAGATTTAAAAAATTTAACCGATAAACGATTAGGAGCACCTCCGGCAAGTAGAGCTAAGGGAAATCGAATGAGTGCAGAAGGTATTTCTGTTTTTTATGGTGCTAATGATGAAGAAACGTGCATAACAGAAATTAAACCTGATATAAATGATAAGAAAGGGCAAAAATCCATTAAAAATAAAAAACTTGTAGTTGCGGAATTTGAAAATACTGAAGATATTAAAATCTTAAATTTGTGTGCAATTGATAATTTAATTCGACCCGGTTTATTTGCAAATGAAAACGAATCACAAGAAAAACGAAACCTGATAATTTTTTTACAAACGCTAAATAAAAAATTATCAATACCGATAAAAGATTTACACAATATTGAATATGCCCCTACGCAAGTTTTAGCAGAATACTTTAAAAATATTGCACATATTCAAGGAATTAGATACAATAGTTCAAAATCAAGAGAATGTAGTTGCATAGTGCTTTTTTATGATAATAACCAATGCACACAAGATGATACAAAATTAAGATGGCTAAAAAAACAAAAATTAAAACTTCTTAATTATAAAATTATTGAATAGTTCTATAATAATTTAAAGTATAAATCTGTATATTTTTGTTCATACTTCCAAATATGTTCAGCCACATGCGGTGCTAAGTTTTGTTTCATTTGGGAGTGGTTTATTGAGCGGCGGAGACGGGAGTAAAGAACTTTTATACGCAAAGATTCTTCTTTTGTATGCGGAAGTTTCTTCCGTTTTGTTTTTAACGGTTTATCGACTACGAAAAGCTCGCCCTCATACAGATAAAAATAAACCGGTATATCGTAAAATCTCCGCATCTTGGCAGTTTTCGGTTTTTGTTCAAAGTGCGTTTTAAGGGTGTTCAATTGCCGTTCATAAATCATCTGCCGAAAATGTTTATAAAAATTCTGCATCGTCGCATCCCCGATATCCAAAAGAAAACTCGCCTGTTTCGACTTCACCCCAGCACAAAAACACTTCGTTATCATCTCAATTTTTTCCTGCGAATGAAACTTAAAGCAAAACGGCTAAAAATGACCGAAAGCTATATTTCTAAACTCATTACAGGCGAAAGATATAGTAAGGATTTTGAGTTTTTCGTGAGATATAACTTGGGGGTAGATTATTTTGGGATATAGGAGGGAGTATGAATATTGTCCAACCAATAAGGAATAGAGAGGATATTGAAAAAATGAAGGCTGTCCTGAAACGCAAAAAGCGAGATCTTGTGCTTTTTATTTTCGGGATAAATTGCGGACTCAGGATTTCGGATATTTTGAAGCTTGTTGTCGGAGATGTTAAGGGTAGAGATTTTGTTGAAATCAAAGAGAAAAAGACAAAGAAAAACAAACGTTTTCCGTTAAATCCGGAGCTAAAGGTTGTGCTTGAAGATTTTGTAAAAGACCGCCCGGAAGACGAGCCGTTATTTATTACACAACAAGGCAACAGGCTTGACCGAAACCAGGCATACAGGATTTTGAATAAGGCTGCAAAGACATTAAATCTTCAGGACAAAATTGGCACCCACTCGCTGCGCAAAACATTTGGCTACCACCACTAGAAACAATTTGATAATATTGAACTTCTGCAGAAGATTTTTAATCATTCCTATTCCGCCATCACCCTCCGCTACATCGGCATCGAACAAGATATTATTGATGAAAGCTATATGAATTTTTATCTTTAACAGTATCTTTACATTCTTCCCTTGAGCAATATTCATGCTAATATAGAAATGTTAAAAGGGTGGTATGTATGGCAAAAGAAGTTAGTGAGATTAAAGAATTATTAGCTACAGAACTTTTCAAAGAAGGCTTAAAAAATAATTATATAGGTATAAATTCTGATTTAACCAGAATTACATACAATTGTAAATATAAAACAAGTAGAAATCTTTTAAATCCGGAAGAATCTGTTCAAGCCGCTTCATACCTAAAACTTATTATAGATTACAATTACAATCCTCAAAACATTGCAGTAAATGAAACTGTTAAAGTTGGTTCAGAAGATAAAGAAGCGGATATTATTGTATATGATTCTAATAATGAAAAAATACTTATTGTTGTTGAATGCAAAGAAGAAGGTATAAACGAAAGAGAATTTCAGATAGCAATTGACCAAGCATATAGTTATGCACATGCAAGAGCTGCAAAATATGTTTGGATAACATCTGGCATTAAAGACGAATACTATGAAATTGTAGAACAATATCCATTAAGGCGTATTTCCATTTCCGATATTCCCAAGAAGGGTGGCGCAATTAAACAATGTCGTTATATAAAAGGCAAAACAGCACCCCAAAAAGGCACTCAAGGTTTACTAAAACAAAAATTTAAATCTGCTCATGATGCTCTTTGGGGAGGTGGTGCATTAGCACCAACAACTGCTTTTGACGAATTGGATAAATTGATCTTTTGTAAAGTGTGGGATGAGCGCTGGGAAGAAAATGATCCAGAAAGTAGTGGTAAGCCATACAATTTCCAAATTATTTATTATCCCGATGACAAAAACAATACTAAAGCAAAAGAAGAGCTAGAAAAACGAATAAGAAAATTATATGAATTCGGAAGAAAAAGAGATTCCGAGGTTTTCAGGGAAGATATTAAATTAGACAAAAATAAAATATTTACAGTTGTTCAATATTTACAAGATATCAATTTATCAGAAACTGATCTTGATGCAAAAGGTTTTGCATTCCAAAGTTTTATAAGTGACTTTTTCAGAGGAGATTTTGGGCAGTATTTTACTCCAAATAATATTGTAAAATTTATAGTCCAATCATTAAATATTACAAATGATATGAAAATACTTGATACTTCATGTGGCAGTGGTGGATTTTTATTGCATGCTTTAAAAAAAGTTAGGGATAAAGCTGATAAAATATATGCAAATAAAAAAGATTATAAATGGCATAGCTATTGGCATAAATTTGCACAAGAAAAACTATTTGGAATTGAAATAAATGAACAAATTTCAAGAGTTGCCAAAATGAACATGATAATTCATGATGATGGTCATACAAATGTAATTACAAATGACGGATTAAAAAATAATAAAGCAATTAAAGAAGAAAATAATCATTTAGAGTTTATTGACGAAACTTTTGACTTAATAATGACAAATCCACCTTTCGGTTCAACTATAAAAATTGGAGAATCTAAGTATTATAAGGACTATGAGTTATTTGAAAAAAATATTGGATATAGAGAATTAAAAGAGCGCATTGAAGATGCTAATAACAAAAATAAATGGCGAACATCTCAAAGCACTGAAGTTTTATTTTTAGAAAGATGTTATAAATACCTTAAAGAAGGTGGTTTTTTAGCTGTTGTATTACCTGATGGGGTATTAACTAATTCTTCTCTTCAATATGTAAGAGATTGGCTATGCGATAAATTCAGGATAATTTCTGTTGTATCTCTTCCTCAAACAACTTTTTCACATGTTAAAGCCGGAGTAAAATCATCTATCATATTCTTAAAAAAACATGATAAAAAAATTACAGATAAATTTGAGGAAGCATTAAAAGATGTGAAGAACACTGTTAATAATTCTGATATTTCAAAAGACGATAAACCTGATAAAATAGTTGAACTATACAAAGAAAAAGTATTTAAAATAATCGATAATTACGAAGTTTTAATGTTAGATATTGAAAATGTAGGATATGAAGCAAACGGAAAAGAAATTGAAGGTTGCGAACTATGGAATGCTGCTGAAAAAATCAACAACTTTATCAATACAGAGGTGATATAGTCTATGCAAGAGAATAAAGTTAGAATATCAGATTTAATGAGTAATAGATTTGATGTTTACTATTATGGTAAAGAGTTTATAGAGCTTGTTAATGCAATAAGTAGTTCATCTATATGTTTTAAAAAACTTGAAGACATAACAGTATTAATAACAGATGGGGCACATCAGTCTCCATCTTCAGATAATAAATTTTCGTATAAATATGTAACTGTGAAGGATATTGATAATTTTGGTAATATCGACTTAAACAATTGTAATAAAATCTCTGAAGAAGATTTTGTGCTTATGACACAAAATGGTTGCAAACCAGAAGCAGGGGATATTCTATTTTCAAAAGATGGCACAGTTGGAAAAACATACAGAGTTAGAAAAGATGATAATTTTGTAATTTTATCTTCTCTTGCAATATTGAGACCTGATTTGAACCAAATTAGTAGTGAATATTTAGAATGTATAATGCAAAATGATGTTATATTAAAACTTATAAAGCGATTAGTTGG
>JAZUSV010000039.1:0-3593 GCA_045606885.1 Candidatus Gastranaerophilales bacterium
GTTGCTGATTGGTTTCTAATTACGTTAGCAAATGCAACAAATCTATCCGCACGTGATGTTGCATTGACTGCGTCGGCATTATATGAACGTTTTGCAACGTCGGCATCTCTGCCATTAACTTCAAATTTTTGTCCGTTTGCACCAGCCATAGAGTTCCATCTAGCAGCAGATGCTGATGTTGAAGAACCAGCCGTTGATGCCTCAACAAGTGACACACCCTTGCCATCAGTAACTGTAGCTGCTGGAGTAACAGCAGTTCCAGTTGAAACTACACGACCACCTGTTGAAGATGATCCTCTAGAAACAGCGAGCTTAGGTCCAATTGCACCTTCAACTTTGGTATATGAAGATGTTGTAGGCAATGGAGGCAATTTAAGCCCTTCAGTATTTTCTTCTTTTTCTTCACTTAATCTTGCACTTGTTTCAGCAACTGCATTGTTGTTAGCCTTAAGCCTTGCAAGACTAGCATTTGTTTCTTTAAGTTGATCGTTCTCTGCACCACGTTGATTATAAGATTCAATTCTCTCTTCTAAAATAGCTTTACTCATAAATCCAGCAAAACTTGCTGTATCAGTACTATATTTCTTACCAAACTCATCAAATTTATCATTGTATGAACCATCTTGATTAATGAGTCTATTGCCTTCTTTGTCAACAGCTCCTTCTTTTAGAGTTGCAATTTTTTGTCCATTAAAATCAACATAAGCAACTTGACTTTCATCAATTCCACCTTGCTCAAGAGCAGCCCTAACAAATCGATCACCAGCATTTGCCATATTTACTTGTGCTGTTCTATATGCTTCGTTGTCAGCAATTTTAACATTATTGGCAACTTCTTGAACTTCAATAGCATTCGAAGCACCCGCCATAGCTGATTTGCTTTCTTCAAGTGACTTCATATAAGTTTCTTCTCTGTCTATAATAGCTTGATCAACTGCATATTCTTGCATTTGTTTGCTAACACGAGTTGAACTTATAGTACCTCCAGAACCTGCACCTGTTAAGCCTGCCAATTCTTTTGATGCTTTATATGAATCAAGTCCAGCATCTGTCATGACACCTTCATCATCTATAAGTCTAACACCATTTTTATTAACAGCCCCGTTTTTAAGTGAAGCAATTTGTTGACCGTTAAATGTGTGATATTCAATTTGACTTTCATCAACTTCACCACTTTGAAGCATTGTTTCAACAATTTTATTACCATTAGTTACTTGAGTTTCAACTCGCGAATTATCAGATTTAAATCTATCCAGAGTCTTACCGGTCTTTTCCATCTCTTGATTCAAATAATCAATATTTGATTCTTTTGAACCAACAGTTCCAAGAAGCTCTTTGTCACCCTCACTAAGTTCTGCATTTGGATCTGCCACAGCTTCTTCGTTTGCTGTTTCAAGTGCAGTGTTTTCTGCTTTAAGTTCTGTAATATCTTCTTTTCTAGCTTCAACGGTTTCTTTCGCATCTTTTACATCAGCAGCGCTCATAACTCCAAGTTTTTCTGCTTCAGCAGCATCTGAAACAGCATTAACAGACTTGCCACCGCTCCAGTCTTCTTGAACAACCTTGCTTGCATCAATTTCACCACTTTCAACAAGCTGATCAATCTTATCTGAACTTTCAAAAACTTCTTTGCCTTTTTCAGCGATTTCTTCTTCACCAGCTTTGATAAGTTCATTGTTTTCAGCAATCGCAGCATTGTTTGCTTCAGCAGCACTATTGTCTGCCTCAGCAGTTGTATCACTTGCACTAGCAAGAACTTTCAAGTTTTCTTCTTCATATTGCTTGTTTTCAGCTAAACGAGCCTCATTATCTTTTTGAAGTTCAGCATTTTGTTCTTCTATTTGAACATTTTCACCTTCAAGCGAAGTGTTTTGCTCACCAAGTTGTGTATTTTCACCTTCAAGTGAAGTGTTTTGCTCACCAAGTTGTGTATTTTCACCTTCAAGTGTTGAATTTTGTTGAGATCTTTGAGCTGTATCTTCTGCAAATGCTTGATTTTCTGATTCTAAATCACCAATTTCAGTTTTCTTCGCATCAATCTTTGCTTGGTTGGCTTCAATTTTTGCAGCATCTTTTTCAGGGTCTAATCCAGCATTAGCTTCTTCAAGTTTAGCAATCTCGTCTTGTTTCTTTGAAATTTTGCCATTATTTGAATCTATTTCTTTTTCATTTTTAGCAATTTCTTTATCGTTTTCGGCAATAGTAGCATCGTTTTCTTTCATCTTGTCTTCATTTGCTTCTATTGTTCCATTATTTTCTTCAATCTTTGCATTGTTTGAATCAATTGTTGATTTATTTTCATCAATTTTTGCATTATTTGCATCAATTGTGCTGTTATTTTGATCAATTACAGCATTGTTTGCATCAATTTTTGCATTGTTTTCTGCAATTGTTTGATCTGCTTGTTCGGTTTCAGCATTTTGTGTTGCCGCTGCATTCTCAGCATTTTCTGCTGCATTTGCATTGTCAGCATTTTGTGTATTGCCAGCGGCCAAACCATTACCAGGTTCTGGAGTTCCAGGAGCCGCTGCAGGAACACCTTCTGCACCAGTTGATAACACACCACCTTCAACACCATTTATTTCGTCAATACGTCTCTGTGCATCGTTATATCTATTGATGTTATCGGCCATACCTGCAGTAGTAAAATCACGTTCAGAAGAAGCATTATGCCCAATTCTATTTTCAGCACCTAATGCTGTATCTTTTGAAACCTCTCCAGCCATATCTCTAAAGGCTTGTGTTGTCCACTTGCCATTATCAGTAAATAGCGCATTTCCATTAACATCGACAGCATTTTGTTTAAATGATGCAACTTGTTGACCATTAAAGTTCATATAATCAACTTGATCTTCAGCAACAAAGCCTTTTTCAACAGCAGTTCTAACAAATTCATCACCGGCATTAATTTCTTGTTGATATCTATCTTTTTGTGCTTCAGAAGCTGCAATATCGTGTTTATCAAGAACTGCATTAACATCTGCATCTGTTTTTGCATTTTTCATCTCGTCTTGCAAACCTTGTGTAGCCGCCAAAAAGTCTGTTTGTCTAGCTATAGTGTTTTCATTGTGTTTATGCAATTGAACAGCTTCAAGAACTCTTTCAGAATCCATGTCAAAACGACTAATAACACCAGGTCTACCCAACCCAAGTTCAGCTTTGTTCTTTTCAACAAGATTTTGACCCGCTTGTGTGAGATATCCATCTTTTCCAACTAAAGTTGTGCCATTGACATCGCCACGCTTTAAGCTTGCAATCTTTTGTCCATTCAAGTCATGATATTCAACTTGACTTTCATCAATATCACCATTTTTGAGCATGTTTTCAATGACTTTGTTGCCTTCAGTCAATTCTGATTCAATTCGTGCATTTTCTTCTTGTGAACCACTCAAAATACTTTCAGACATTTCAATGCTTTCATCTAAAGCATCACTTGCTCTTTCTTGATATGTTCTATTGTCTTCCTCTTCTAGTTCTTCGCCAACTCCTTCAGCCATATCTGCTGCCGCATCTGCCATGCCATCAGCCACATTTGAAACTGCATCACCAACACCTTCAGCAACGCTTGAAACGGCATCAGTTACGCCATCGGC
>JAZUSV010000040.1:0-5748 GCA_045606885.1 Candidatus Gastranaerophilales bacterium
ACTTTTCATAACTGTATTATAATTTTAATTTATCAATAAGGCTAAAAATTCATATATTGTAAGGTTGAAAATATCAAAAAATCCATTAATATTGAATTATGATGAAAAAATTATTATTAATATTTTTAATATTTTTTACATTCAACAACTTTTCTTTCGCCTATGAACCATACATTCCAAAAGGTTCTTTAGTAAAAGTTTATACAAAAATACCTCTATCAACCGAACATTTAGAAGAAGGTTCACCTGTTTATTTTATCGCCCCAAGTGATGTTTGGGTAGTAGAAAAAAAGCTAATTGAAAAAGGTGAAATTTTCAAAGGCTACGTAAGCATGCTAAAAATGCCAATACAAGGCGTTAACGCAGCTATGCAAATAACGATAACAGAAATAATCAACCCCAAAACAAAAACAAGAAATGAAGTTAGTGGAAAAATTATTTTTTCAAACAAAGAAACACTTGGTGGAAACATAACAAATCCTGCATCATACAATACAACAATTCATCCAAGAAAAGTATACGGGAACATCTGGGGTGGAACTCTGCAATACGTTCCAAGTGGAGAATATGAATTTGGACAACATGTAAAAGTGAACCAAAGAGACAATTTATTCGTTCAATTTGATGAAGATTATTACATTTGATGAACAATTTGTAAATTAATTTTCAACTGTGTTAGAATAAACAAAGAATTGGTGAGGTTACATGAACAAAAAAGTTCTATTCACAATTTCACTTATATGTGGATTATTGGGAACTAATATTACGAGCGCCTTAGCGCAAAATAATTACGTATATACTCCGCAAATGCCTAAAGAAAGTCCAAATCTTCAAGGGTATGCTCTTTATGTGCCAGCTGGAATAACAATCAATGCAGTTTTATCGTCTGAAATAAACTCACAAAACGCAATTGTAGGACAAACCGTGAATGCGGTTTTAATTGAAGATTTTATATATAACGATACAACCATAGCAAGCGCAGGTAGCGTAATTGGCGGAACTGTGATTTCAAACAAAAAAGCAGGTTTTGGAAACCGCAACGGTCAAACTCAAATCAAATTTACAACAATAAGAACACCTTATAATAATATAATCCCCATTAGTGCAACTATTGCAACTAATGATTTAACAGGGGTTTTAAAAGGCGGAACTACAAAAGATAGCGCAATTGAATACGCTAAAAATGCAGCAATCGGAGCAGGTTCGGGCGCAGTATTAGGTACAGCAATGGGTGCTTTATCAAGTGGTTCAGTTGGAAAAGGTGCAATTTATGGAACCGCTCTAGGTGCTGGCATGGGCTTAATCAAAGGAGTAAGCGAAAAAGGCGAGGATGTTGTAATTCCTTCAAACAGCCAAATAAATATACTTTTTGAACAGCCAATTACAATGGGAGCACAATAATTATACTCAAATGGGTAATACAGAAAAAAGAATTATAAAAATATAATTACACATAAGAAACAAAAAAACCATGGCACAAATTAGTAACAGATTTGATATACAAAACCAATACACAAACACTGCGCTAGGCAAAAGTTTACCAAACTTTTTTGATCAACCTAGCGAACTTAAACCATTTTTTGGTTTAAGCTTGTCTTTGTTATTGCATATAGTTTTTGCTCTTTTATTAATTATTGTTTCAGCGCTCAATGGATTAATTTTTTCACACCTTCCAAAACCTGAGCTGCCTGATAGAAATATCGAATTTAAACTAGTTCAAAACGAATCAAAACCACCAATTAATAAAAATACAAAAATTCGCTCAGATAGAGATTCGCAAGCTGGCGGAAAACACGACCCAAGAAAAGCAATTTCTGAGCCAACTCCGCCACCAGCTCCTGCGGTTAAAAAACAGGTTGCTCAAAAACCAGCAATAAAACCACAACCACAAAAAACGGTTCAAAAACCCGCTGTTAAACCGCAACCACAACCACAAAAAACAGTTCAAAAACCTGTTGAACAACCAAAAGTAGTCTCAAAACCTACCCCAATCAAACCAAGCGCAGTTAAACCAACAATTAAACCTAGTGCAGCTCCAAAAGTTGTGACTCCAAGTGCTCCAAAAATTGTTTCAGCGCCAAAAAGTCCATTCACAGTTCCTGTGCCAACCACATCGGCACCTGTTGGAACAACTTACAAACCAACAACCACAACGACTTCAAGCGCAAGCTCTTCAGGTGGCTCATCTGCACCAGCTCCAAAATTTAGCGCACAAGGCGGACCTTCAAGTTCTGGTTCTTCAGGAACAAATACAGGGCAATATGCTTCAAGAGGTTCTTATGGTGGTTATGGTTCAGGTGGAAATCCAAGCCCTGGAAACCCTAACGGCGCACCGGGAATTGACGCAATAAGACAACCAAATTGGGGTCCTTATATGAGAGACCTTGAGCAAAGAATAAAAAGAAATTGGACACCACCAAAAGGTGATAGCTCTAAAAGAGTAGTAATAACATTCACAATAGGACGTGACGGAAGATTATTGTCTCATAGAATTACAAAATCTTCAGGTGTTCCTTTGGCAGACAGAGCAGCAATGAGTGCAATTGAACTAACAGCACCATTTAGACCTCTACCGCCAGAATTTAGAGGACAATCCGTTCCAATCGAATTCACATTCGACTACAACGTATTAAACAGTGTATTAAGATAACAATAGAAATAAGAGGATAAAAAAATGGATTTAATGTTAAAAGCAATTATGCAAGATTGGTTTGTATTGCTACCAATATTTGTGTGTTCAATATTGGTTGTTTGGGTTGCAATTGATAAAATTATTTTTTACAACAAAAACAAAAGAAACATCAACGATTTCATTCCAAGTTTGCAAAAAGCTTTAGTTAAAAATAATATTGGTTCAGCTCAAAGAATGTCGGCTCAACTAGGTGGTATTATTTCTGAAATGGTAGATGAAGCACTTAGAATATACACAGAACAAAAAGCTGGTTTTTCAAGAGCTTACGACATCTCATCTTCACTTGCTACAAGAAAACTTGAAAAACATTTGACAATTTTAGGAACAATTGGTGGTGTTGCACCATTTCTTGGCTTATTTGGCACAGTTGTAAGAATTTTATACACATTCCAAGATTTAGCAACACAAGGCAACCAATCAGCAGCGGTTGCAACAGGTATCGCTTCAGCTCTTATTGCAACAGCGCTTGGTTTAGGTGTTGCTATTGTTGCAGTTGTTCTATTTAACTATTTCCAAACAGTTGTTGCAAGATTTGAATCTGATTTTAAATTAATTAAATTAGTATTTTTAAGTTTCATTGATTCAGATGAAGAAGTTACAATGGATAAAAACGGTTCAATGGCACTATAATTAGGAATTTAAAATGAATTTTAGTTCATCAAAAGATAACGAAAGAAAAACATTTAACGAAATAAATATCACGCCTTTAACTGATATTTTCCTTGTGCTGTTAATCATTATGATGGTTATTGCGCCAAGCTTTCAATCAATTGATAACAATATTGAAATGCCAAATATAAATTCAGGATTATCTATTGAAGCCAAAAATGCTACAGTATCAATCACTAAAGACGGTAGTTTTTACGTAAACGAAAAGAAAATTATTCCTGAAACTCTTGAAGAAAATTTAAACGCAATAATAGACAACTTAGAAAAAAAAGAAGTAGTAGTTAGAGCTGACAAACTTACAAAAAGCTCAGAAATTATGAAAGTTATGAAAGCTGCTCAAAACGCAGGTTTTGAAAAACTTATTGTAGCAGGTGAGCCACTAAATCAACCTCAACAAGACGAGTTAAAAGACGAGGTGCAAGGATAATGAAAAGACAAACATTTAACGAAATAAATATTACTCCTTTAACTGATATTTTTCTTGTATTATTAATTATCATGATGGTTATTGCGCCAATTTTAGATCAACAAGGCTTATCTTTAGCGGTACCTGAATATGTTGAACAAAACACAATAGATAAAGAAGCAAAACTACTAACCGTAACAGTAACAACAGACAACAAATATTTAATAGATGACAACGAAGTTTCAAAGTATGATTTACTAAATACCATAAAAGATTTGTCTAAAGAAAAAAGCGACGGCTTATTAATAGAAGCTTCAGGAGAATCGTCACATCAAAGCGTTGTATACTTGATGGATAGCGCAAGAAACGCAGGAGTTCAAAGCATATCAATTGTTGAATTATAGCAAATGATTTATTACAAAAAGAAAAATCTGGTTAAGAAAATAATTAATGTTATCAATGAAAAAGCGCAAGATAAAAAGCTTGGCGTTTTTTCATTTTTTAAATTTGTATTATTTCTGTTTTTTATAATATTTGTTGGATTATACGCATCATATCTTTATCTTGTTCCAAAATTTGTGGACGAAAACAATGCAAAAAACATAATTAACAATTATGTGCTGAAAAATTCAAAACTAACTCTTGATACTAAAAATTTAACAGTTAAACCAGATTATAAACTTAATATTAATATTAGTGCGGATTACCTAAACTTAAATTATCCAAACAAAAAAACATTCATTTCAATTAATAAACCAAATGCAGATATAAATTTATTATCGCTTATATATGGCTACATTGATTTAAACAAAATAAAAACAAACGATATTTCAATTAATACAACTTTCACAAAAGAAAACAACTATGAATGCTTTAAATATTTTGATTTAAAACAAAAAAACAAAAACTCAAAATTCAAATTAAGAAACATCAATTTAACCACAGAGAAACTCTTATTAAACATTTACGATGAAAATATTAATAAAACATTCAATTTAAAAACCTCAAAACTAAAAATAACATCAAGTGAATACAAAAAGCCTCTAAGCATTTCAACAAGCGGAACAATATCAAGCTCTAATAACAAACTCAATGATTTTACGCTTAATTTATCAATTAAGTTAAATCCAAATTCAGTAGGTAAATTCAAAGAAAAACTCGCTAAACTAAACTATAATCCTCTTGCATACGCAGATAAATACCAATTTTATTCTCAAAGTGATATTGATTTAAAAATTAATCCACAAAACAAAAAATCAAACATCACGGGTCAAATTGCACTAAAAAACTATAGTTTTATAGTTAACGGTTTAAGACTACCTCAAAATAATATTGTTCTTACCTTTAAAAACAATAAAATATACACAAATTGCGACATAAATTTAATCAAAAAACAATTCATCAAAATAAAATCAACAATTTCAATTTCAAAAAATAAGTTTATTGAAGCGCAATTAAATTCTAACGAAATAAATTTGGCAGATTTTAGTCAAATTTTCGATATTATTTGCCAAGTTTTCAATCTTAAATTTAAAAGCAATGAAATATCTTTAAACGGCAATGCTAATTTGGACTTATATCTAAAAAGTAACTTCAAAACAATCACTTCAAACGGAAAATTATTAGTTCAAAATGCCAATATTAGCCATAAAAAAACAGGATTAAACATCAAAAATATTAACTCAAATATTAATTTTGAAAACAACACGGTAAATATTTACGACACAAGCGCATTTATCAATGACGCAAAATTCAACCTTACAGGAACAATTGATAATAAAACAAATTTAAATTTAAAACTTAATTCTGATGCAGTTGACATCGCTCAGGTTATTAATTTAATTAAAGAATTACCACTTTCATCTTTATTAGTTTCAAATTTAAATAATTATTCATTTAATTCTGGTTTATTAAAAATTAATTCAACAATAAACGGAACACTTGAAAATCCAATCATCAAAACCAATTCAACACTTGAAAA
>JAZUSV010000041.1:0-11203 GCA_045606885.1 Candidatus Gastranaerophilales bacterium
AGATAGATAAAGATGCAATAAATATTTTAAATAAAAATCTATCTAAATATGATAATTTTTATTTATTTGAGCAAGATGTTTTAAAGACAGACATTAACAATTTGCCGTTTGAAGATGAGAAAATAAAAGTAATTGCAAATATTCCATACTATATTACAAGCCCAATTTTAGTTCATCTATTAGGTGAAATCGATGAATTAGCACACAAAAATCGCTCAAAAATATCTGAGATAATTTTAATGGTACAACTAGAAGTAGCTAATCGAATTATTGCAAATGAAAATTCTCAAAATAAAGAATATGGGCAACTTTCGATTTTATCCCAAATGTATAGCGATGTTGAAATAATTAAAAAAGTTCCAAAAAATTGCTTTTCTCCAGCACCAAAAGTAGATAGTGCACTAGTTAAATTCACAATTAACGATGAGCCAAAAGTTAAAATTACAAAACTTTTAAGAAAAACTGTTAAAGCAATTTTTATGGCAAGAAGAAAAAATGTTAAAAACTCACTTTTAAACGCAGGTTTTTTAGGCGTCGAACAAGCACTAGAAAAAGCGCAGATTGACAAAATGACAAGAGGCGAAAAATTGTCTTTAGAAAAAATTCAAGAATTATCTATCGCACTTGAGGAATTTAACTAATGGAAATCAAAGTCAAATGTCCTGCTAAAATCAACCTTGATTTAAAAGTTTTCCCTGTGCAAGAAAATGGTTTTCACCCAATCAAAAGCACAATGCAAACAATTAGCCTTTTTGACTATTTAACAATTAAAATTTCAAACGGAAATCAAATTAAATTATATGGCAATAGCAATGAAATTCCATACGATGAAAAAAATATCTGTTATAAGGCTGCAAAAATTTTCCTAGAAACAATTAAGCAAGAAAAACAAATAGAAATTTATATTGAAAAAAATATTCCTGTTTGCGCTGGTTTAGCAGGTGGCTCAACAGATGCAGCTGGAGTTTTATTTGGATTAAACAAATTATTAAAAGAACCCCTAAATAAAAACCAAATTCACGAACTTGCAAGTCAACTTGGCTCAGACCTTAATTTTTGCCTTGAAGGTGGAAGACAATTATGTGAAGGCAGAGGAGAAATTTTAACAAAACAAAAATTTGTTGAATTTCCAATAACATTGATTAAGCCCAAAAATCTCAAAATTTCAGCAGGTCAAGCATACAAAGCCTTTGATAATTTAAAAGAAAAATCAAATATGCTAAACGATTTAGAATTTGCTCTTTTGGATGAATTTGAAGAGCTAAAATATCTTCATTCTTTAGGTTTTCAAATGTCAGGTTCAGGTCCAACCTATTTTGTTCAAAAAGAAAAACTAGACGAAATTTTAAACGAAAATTATTTAATAATTGAAAACTTAAAAACTATTAATTATGGAATTATTGAAAACTAATAAAAATTTACCCCACAAAGCAAAAAATATGCTATAATAAACTCTATACAAGAATAGAGGATGTTTAGAATATGTTGCAATCTGTGCCATCGGCAATAAAAAACGCTTTTCGTGGTAGTTTTATCAAAAAAATCTGTAATTATTTACACGACTGTGTTAGAGAAGAGGTTAAATCTTCAACATTCAGAAACCTAAAAGGCGACAAAGAAAACAAGTGGGTGTTTTTAGATGGTGAAGAACAAATTTTTGGCAAATTTGATGAACCACTATTGTTAAACGGAGCAGATAGCTATTTAACAGAATTAATGATTCAATCTGAAATGAATCAAAAAGATAAATATTTAATTTATGGTTTCTTGTTTTTGGTTGGAAAAAATGGCAAAACAAAGAAAAACAATGAATTTTTGACTCCTCTTCTATATGCTCCTGCAAAACTTGAAAGAGTTGGAATAAATATTCAATTAACAATTCAAGAAGATGTATTATCACTAAACACAGGTGCAATTGCGCAGTTAATTCAAAGAGAAGACGAGCAAGAAACAGACGCAATGCTTGCAGGTATTTTAGACGTCGTTCCAAAACTTCCTTTAAAAGAAGAAGATTTAAATATATTTTTAACAACCCTAAAATCACTTGTTCCAGACATTGAAGTTATGCTTAATATTGGTGCAACTTCTGATATCAAACAAGATGAAAACGACTTTTACAATAGAAGCACAACAATTGAAGATATTGAAAATGGTAACTTTGATTTTGATTCAATAGAAACAATTCAAACTGCACCAAAAGTAAAACTAGAAACATTATCACTAGAACGTACTCAGGCAGTAATTTTGACAACTCGCCCAAGTGTTACCGCTGGTGTTTTGCATGAACTTATGCAAATAGCTGAAAAACCTTCTGGCGTGCATAGAGAAACTGTTTTAAACGTAATCAATCAAGAATTTTTAGAATCATCAGGTCAAGCAGAAGTAAAAATTGAAGATAAAGAATTATCAAACTTCTTCCCTGTGACACCTTTAAGCCTATCTGATTCACAAGAAGACGTAATAAGAAATATAGAAGAAAATGACTTTTTAGCAGTATACGGCCCTCCAGGGACAGGCAAAAGCCAAACAATAGTTAACGTTGCAGCACACTTAATTGCAACAGGTAAAACTGTTTTAGTTGCAAGCCGTATGGATAAAGCGGTTGATGTTGTAGCTGAGCGTTTAAATCAACTTGATGCACCATTTTTAGCTCTTAGAGCAGGAAGGGTAAACTATCAAAGGCAATTAAGCGCTGAACTTGCAGAGTTATTGTCTAATAAAGTTGAGCTAAATAGTGGTTTTGACGATAATATGGTTGCTGATGTATCCGACATGAAAGATTTATTAAAAGACATCAAACGCCTAGAAGACACCGCCTTATCTATTCTTTCACTAGAAAAAAAATATACAGAAATTTATGATGAATATGAAACAATTAAAGATACCGTTGCGAATTTAACTTTAATTGTAGATAAAATTAAATTTCAACAATTAGAAGAAGTTAAAAGGATTTTTAGCGTTATTGTAGATATTGAAAACAAATACAAAAAAAGCATATTTGATAAAATTAAGCTTTTCTTTGATTATCGAAAAGTTAAAAAACTTCTTCAACTTCACAAAGTTTTAAACGAAGAAATTTTGAAAAAACTTCCTTATGAACTAAACGTTGCAATGGAAAGAGCAAAATTAAAACAAGTTGAAGATGAAATATTCTCAAAAGGTAATCTTCACCAAATTTTAAGAAGAATTAAAACCCTAAAATCAAAACAAAAAAAATTAGCAGTTGATATTTTGAAAAACAAACGAAGAACAGCGCTAAAAAACATTCTTTGTGACGCAACAAAAAGAAGAAGATTAACAATCCATGCAAAATCCTTGACTTCAAGAAAAACAAATTTACAAAATAAAATCCTAGAAAAAGAAGACTTTAAACCACTATTAAACGCTTTTCCTTGTTGGTGCACTACAACATACGCAATTTCAAACAGCTTACCGTTGAAACCAGCAATGTTTGATGTGGTTATTATTGATGAAGCATCTCAATGCGATATTGCTTCTTGTATTCCTGTATTATTTAGAGCAAAAAAAGCAATCATCGTTGGTGATGATAAACAATTGCCACATCTATCATTCCTTGAAAAAGCAAAAGAACAAAGTTTCTTATCGCAATATAATATTGATGAAAGATATCAGCTAACTTGGAGATTTAGGGATAACTCCATGTTTGACCTTGCAAATTACTATTCAACAATTCCTGTTTTGTTAGATGAACATTTCCGCTCTCCTGCGCCAATTATTGATTTTTCAAGCAAAGAGTTTTATGGTGGAAAAATTAAAATAATGAGTCCAAACATAAACACAGGTGACATCGTAGAACTAAGAATTGTAAGGGATGGTAAAGTCGACCACGACGCAACAAGAAACGTGCCAGAATGTGAAGAAATAGTTAAAACTATTCAAGAATTAATTATAAACGATAGAGACAATAACGAAGGCGAACCAATTTCAATTGGGGTCATTTCACCTTTTAGAGCTCAAGTAGATTTAATTAAAAAAGCAATTTTAAAAGTTTTTGATGGTGACACATTAGAAAAACACAAAATCGACGTTGGTACAGCGCACACATTCCAAGGGGATGAAAGAGATGTAATGCTTTTATCGTGGACTTTTGCGCCTAATTCACATGCGCAAAGTTTGATATTTGCTCAAAAACCAAATCTATTCAATGTTGCAATTACTCGTGCACGCCATAAATTGATTAACTTTATTTCAAGAGAAATCAACGAACTTCCAGAGGGATTATTAAGAAATTATCTTGAATATGTCAAAAAAGTTAATTCAAATCTAAGGAAAGATACATTCAAAAACGCATTTGAACAAGAAGTTTTTGAAGCAATAAAAGAGGAATTCCCAACACTAGTTAAAGAAAACAAAATATTATCGGGTGTTGAAATGGGTTCTGTTAGCGCAGATATCGTAGTAGACAAAGTTGTTATTGAAATTGATGGCGTAGTTGATGAAATAAAGCCAAAATGTAACGATATGAAAAAACAAGCAATTATGGAGCGTTGCGGATACAGTGTAATGAGAATTACCAAACGTGAATGGCAACTTTCATCAAGCGCTTGCTTGGATAGAATTCGACAAGCAATAACAAACTAACTGTTAACTTTTGTTAAATTATTCCAATTTTTTATAAAGTATTTTACATAACTGCCGTACTGAAAAGATATGGCAGTGTGGGTGTTTATGAAAAATACTAACAAATAAAAATTAAAAATAGTAACCAAAAGAAACTTGGAAATCTTTTGGTTAATTTTGTGTAAAAAATGCGTACTACAAATATAAAGAAAAGGAGAAACAACATGTCAGAACAAGCTGTTTATTTAACAGGGGATGCTTATGTATCCCGCCAAACATTTGAATGGATTAACGACGACAAAATGGTTATCGAGGTTCCAGAAAAAGATATTCCGCTAATGGAATTTAAACCTCCATCAAATACAATGCCAATTAATGCTATACCTCTATATCCACCAGAATATGAAGCAATCATGGAAAAACTTGACGAAATTAGAACAGAAAACTTTGGTCCAAAATTTGAAGACTTATCAAAAGCAGACAGAAATAAAGTTGAACGAGAAATCAATAAAGCAAAAGAAAACAACGAATACGGCAACGAAAAAAATATGATTGAAGATCCAAATATGCCAGGCGTAAAATATCAACAATTAGGCGATTGGATTGAAACAACAATCACTTTGTATGATGGTCTAACATTTTATGAATTACCAGAAGAGGACCAACTTGATATTTTAGATTACGAACAAAATGTAAGAGATATTAGAAATTCAAGTTTATCTGAACAAGAAAAAGAAAGAGCGATTGCAGCTTTAAATAAACCTGAATGTATGGAAAACATGACAGAAGAAAAACGCTACGAAAAGGGCAATATTGAAGATAAGCTTGGGTTATCACCAGAAGAAAAAAGAGCAGAAGAGCCAAAAACTCCTGAAGAAACAAGTGAAGGCAGTAAACCAATCGACGAAGGTGAAGAAGAAAATCAAGTCCCATCACACGGTGGTGGAGATATAGATGGCAAAACCGAAGCAATGCTGTAATAATTAAAAATACTCAACCATAATGGTTGAGTATTTTTTTGCTACAATTATTTTATGCAAAACAACATTCAAAACACACATCACCTTGCGCTTGAATTTGATAAAATTTTATCAAATCTATCAAACTACGCTAATTGTGATTTAGGAAAAAAGTCTTGCTTAAATCTTGAAGTATACACTAAAAAAGCGCAAATTGAATATGAATTAACGCTTGTTGATGAAGCAAAGAAAATAATTGACGACAATGGTTCATCAGCTCCAATTGATAATTTCATTCCACTAGAAGAAATATTCAAACAAAATTATTTTTCAGCAAATGAAATCATTGAGCTTGCAAAAAATTTAAGAAGTGCGAGATTAATTAAAAACTATATTTCTAAAAACCCAAACGCAAGCAATTTAATTGAAATAATTCAAAATTTTTATGTCGATAAAACTTTTGAAGATAACATTTTCAACACATTTGATAGCGAATTAAATATTAAAGATAGCGCCTCTGACACACTAAAATCTTTAAGAAATTCATACAAAGACAACAAAGACAATTTAAAACAAGCAATTAACCAACTTCTGCAAAATCATTCCTTTGTTGATAATTTACAAGATAGCGTCGTAACAATTCGAGACAACCGTCCTGTTTTTCAAGTTAAAGCAAGTTGTAAAAACAAAGTTCAAGGAATTATCCACGATATATCTTCAACAAATTTAACTTACTTTATCGAGCCAAGTTCTCTAGTGCCACTATCAAACAAATTAAGGCAAATTGAAATCGAAATTCAAGCAGAAATTGATAGAATTTTAATGATGTTATCTAATCAGTTTAAAGCAATCAAAAAAGAATTAGAGCACAATGAAAATATAATAGTTAAGCTAGATACAATTTTTGCAAAAGCAAGATATTCAATACATCTTCACGCAACAAGTGCTGAAATTACAGAGGATAAAATAATCGATATCCAAGCAATGCGTCATCCACTGCTAGTTGAAGTCAAAAAAGACAATGTTGTAGCTAATGATTTTACTTTAGGAAAAAATTATAACTGCCTTTTAATAACAGGTTCAAACACAGGCGGAAAGACAGTTGCACTAAAAACCGCAGGATTATTGGTGCTGATGACAAAAGCAGGATTACACATACCTTGTTTAGGCGCAAAAATATATCCATACAATAATATATACTGTGATATTTCAACAGAACAAAGTCTAGAGCAAGGTTTTTCAACTTTTAGCGCACATATAAAAAATGTGTCAGATATTATAGAAAACATAACTCAAAACGATTTAGTTTTACTTGACGAACTTGGTTCAGGAACAGACCCACAGGAAGGAGCAAGTCTATCTAAGGCAATTTTAGAATATATTAAAGAAAAAAATGCACAAGGAATAATTACAACTCACCTAGGCGAGCTAAAAACTCTAAAATATGAAGATAATTACTTTGAAAATGCAACTGTTTTGTTTGACATTGCAACCCTAAAACCCAAATACAATCTTGTTGTTGGGATGTCAGGGACATCAAATGCTATAGATATTTCATCTCAACTAGGTTTAAATTCAAATATTATCAAAAGAGCAAGAGAAATTCTTATTGATAACAACAGCGAAAACTCTAAAATGTTTTTAGAAATCGAAAAAACAAATCAAAGCCTAATTAAAAAAGAACAAGAAGCAACCGAAAACCTAGACAAAGCAAAACAGACAAAAGATGAGCTTGATGAAAAATTAAAAGAATTAAAACAAAACAAAAAGAAATCATTGGAAAATTTCAAAAAGAAATTCCAAAACCAACTCGATAACGCTCGTGATGAAATTAAAGAAATAGTAGATGAAATCCGAAAAGAAAAAAGTCTAAAAGTTGCAATGCGCTCATATAACAGATTGAACAAAATCGAAAACGCAATCAGAGAAGAATTTAGCGCAAATGATGACAAATTAGCCCAAAAGTTTATTGAACTAAACCCAGACGAACTAAAAATCGGACAAAATGTTTTAGTAAAAAAACTTGAACAAGCGGTAATCTTGGACTCTTTACCAGACAAAAAAGGAAATGTTGAAATTAGAATAGGCAACATCAAATCCAAAATTCACATTTCAAAACTAGCAAAAACAGATAAAAAAGTTGCACCACATCTAAAAAAAGTTCAAGTTAGCTTTGATAATTCAGATAATTTATTATCACGCCTTGATTTAAGAGGAATGAGAGCACTTGATGCAATTGAATATTTAGACGAAAAGCTAGACAAAGCAAGCCTTAGAGGATTAAACCAAATAACTGTAATCCACGGCTATGGTACAGGCGCACTCAAATCTGCAGTGAGTGAATATTTAAAAACTTCACCTTATGTTGCAAAATTCCACTATGGCGATGAAACACAAGGACGAGATGGTGTCGTTATAATTGATTTATTATGATAAAAAATTTAAAAAAAGAATTAAAAAGTCTTGCAGAGCCAAAATACAAAGAATTTAGCTCCAAATTAACTCCAAATGCTAAAAATATTTTAGGGGTTCGTCTGCCAATACTTAGAAAAATTGCAAAAAGGATTTCAAAAACAAACTATGTAGACTTTTTTAAACAAAATGATGATGAGTTTTTTGAGCTTACAATGCTTGAAGGTATGATAATTGGATATTTGCCAATTGAAAACCAACATCAATATATAAAAAATTTCATTCCAAAAATAAACAATTGGGCAGTTTGTGACAGTTTTTGCGCAGGATTAAAAAATATATCAATTAATTTCATTGAACCATATTTTAAATCTTTCAAAGAATATGAGCTTCGCCTTGCGTTTGTGATTTTATTAAATTACTTTATAGATAATAATTACGATTATGTAATACAAAAAATAAGCGGATTTAACAACGAACAATATTACGCAAAAATGGCGGCCGCTTGGTGTCTTTCAATTTGCATAATTAAAAATTACACTCAATGTATTAAAGATATTAAAGCCTTAAAAATACACCCATTTGTCAGAAATAAAGGAATAACCAAAGCGATTGAATCTTTGAGGTTATCTAAAACGCAAAAAGAAGAACTAAAAAAATTGCGAAACTATAAGTAATTTGCACTATTTTCAAACACTAAAAACATGTTGTATAATCGACAACAAGGAGGATTAATATATGTGGCAAATTATTTTAGGGGTAGGCTTAGTTTTTCTAATTATGGAAATTATGATACCTTCTATGTTTTTTCTTAATTTTGCATTTGCAGCACTAATTTGCGCTGTAATTTCGTATTTCTATCAAAACATTATTGTTTTAACTATCTTGTTTTGTATACTTTCATTTTTATTTATATTCTTTTTGCGTCCATTGTTTATCAAAAAATCAGATAAAGATGAGGAAAAAACAGGAATTGAAGAAAAATACATCGGAAAAACCGCATGTGCTGCTGAACCAATCAACAAAAATGGCGGTGTGATAACAATTTATGGCGAACGTTGGCAAGCAAAAAATATTGAAGACTTTACTATTGAAGCAGGTCAAAATGTTGAAATTGTTAAAAATGAAAGCCTTATAATGTTTGTTAAAAAAGTAGATTAGTATAAAAGGAGATTAAAATGGCAGTATTTTTGTTTCTATTGCTTGTTTTAGTGATTTTATTCACCGCAAAAGGTGTAATTATTGTTCAACAAGCAGAAGTAGTTATTGTAGAACGTTTGGGTAAGTACCATAAAATGTTACAAGCTGGTTTAAATTTCATTATTCCGGTTATAGACACACCTCGTGGAGTTGCTTGGAAAGTTTCTCAAAGAGGTATTGACGGGCGTAGTTATTCATACATCAAAGAAAAATCAAGAATTGATTTAAGAGAAGCTGTTTTTGATTTCCCACGTCAATCAGTAATCACTAAAGATAACGTTACAATTAGTATCAATGCTTTATTATACTTCCAAATTGTTGCTCCAAAATCTGCAGTTTACGAAGTTCAAAATCTTCCAGAAGCAATTGAAAAACTAACCCAAACAACCCTAAGAAACCTTGTTGGTCAACTAGATTTAGATGAAACATTAGTTTCAAGAGATAAAATCAACGTTGAACTTCGTTCAATTCTTGACGAAGCAACAAACAAATGGGGTGTAAAAGTTAATCGTGTAGAATTACAGGATATCATTCCTCCTGTTGATATCCAAACTTCAATGGAAAAACAAATGAAAGCAGAACGTGACAGACGTGCAGCAATCTTAGAAGCAGAAGGTTTAAAACGTTCAGCAATCTTAAAAGCAGAAGGTGAAAAAGAAGCAGCAATCAACAAAGCAGAAGGTCTAAAACAAGCAGAAATCCTAAGAGCAGAAGGTTTAGCACAAGCTCGTTTAGTTGAAGCAGACGCTGAAAAAGAAGCTATTAGAAGAATTAGTGACGCTTTTGAAAATCAAGGTCAACCAGACAAATATTTAATTGCAATGAAATATTTAGATTCACTTGAATCAATTGCAAAAGGTCAAGATAACAAAGTTGTTTATATGCCTTATGAAGCTACAGGAATTTTATCTTCAATTGACGGTATTAAACAAATGTTGAATAAATAATAAAAAACAAATTCACAAAAAACCTCTCTTTTGAGAGGTTTTTATTTTATCAAGATAAACGCAAAAAAATAAACAACGTCAAAATTTGAAATTCTGACGTTGTTTTTAAAATATACAAACTTATTCTTTAAAATAAGTTATTTACACATTGCATTTTGAACTGCAACAGCAACTGCAACAGTTGCACCAACCATTGGGTTGTTGCCCATACCGATAACACCCATCATTTCAACGTGAGCAGGAACTGAAGATGAACCAGCAAATTGAGCGTCACCATGCATTCTTCCCATAGTATCTGTCATACCATAAGAAGCAGGACCAGCAGCAACGTTATCTGGGTGAAGTGTACGACCTGTACCACCACCAGAAGCTACTGAGAAGTATTTTCTGTCATTTTCAAAACACCATTTTTTGTATGTACCAGCAACAGGGTGTTGGAAACGAGTTGGGTTAGTTGAGTTACCTGTAATAGAAACGTCAACGCCTTCTTTAATCATAATTGCAACACCTTCAGATACGTCATCAGCGCCATAGCAACGAACTTTAGCTCTTTCTCCATCAGAGAATGGTGTTTCTTTTTTAATTTTTAATTCGCCTGTTTTATAGTCATATTCTGTTTCAACAGAAGTGAAACCATTAATTCTTGAAATAATATGAGCAGCGTCTTTTCCAAGACCATTTAAAATAACTCTTAGAGGCTCTTTTCTAACTTTGTTAGCGTTTCTTGCAATACCAATCGCACCTTCTGCAGCTGCAAAAGATTCGTGACCTGCTAGGAAACAGAAACATTTTGTTTCTTCTCTAAGTAGCATTGCGCCTAAGTTACCGTGACCAAGACCAACTTTTCTAGAGTCACCTACAGACCCTGGAATTGCAAATGCTTGCAAACCGATACCAATAGCTTCAGCAGCGTCAGCAGCATTTGTAATACCTTTTTTAATTGCAATAGCGCAACCTAAAGTGTAAGCCCAAGAAGCGTTGTCAAACGCAATTGGTTGAATACCTTTAACGATTTCATCTACATTTATACCTTTTGATAAACATAATTCATTAGCTTCATCTAAAGAAGAAAAACCATATTCTTTAAGAACTTTATCTAATGTA
>JAZUSV010000042.1:0-2636 GCA_045606885.1 Candidatus Gastranaerophilales bacterium
AAATAATCCTGATGTTAGTAAGTACTTGGAAAGTGTTTTAGAATTCTTGCCAGAACTTCGCTCAAGAGTGGGCAGAATGCAATATGGAGCACATGAGTTTGATGTTATAAAACACTCATTAAAAGTGATGCAAAAAATAGCTCAAAATCCTAGTTTTGAAAAATTAAATCCATCAGATAAAAAAATTATGATGTTATCTGCTCTATTACATGATATTTCAAAAGCAGAAGTGGTTTCAGACCCATTGCATAATTTTGAAAGCTCTTTTGATGCTTATTATATAGCCAAGAAATTTAATCTAACTCAAGATGAACAAATAAAGATGTATACATTAATTAATCATCACGAGTGGCTAAAATATGTTAATAAACAAGGACTTAGCGAAGAAGAGCTAACTAAACGTCTTCAATCTGTTGCATTTGATTTCCAAAATGACAACCTTTTTGAAATGGCAAAAATTTTCACAGAGGCAGATATAAAAAGTATCACAAAAGGTGATGGCTTGTATGATAAGTTTGGAGATGCATTAAAAATCCATTCTAAAGAAGTGGAAGAATATATTGCAGAACTTAAAAAATCAAAACCTATTTTGCCAACAACAAAATTGCCGAAAGCAAGTGAGATTGCAAATAAAATAACAAAAGTGAATGCTGATTGTTCAACAGATATTAAAGGTGTATATGTAAAAGCTGGACTTGTAGTTGTTCGCTATAATGAAGTTGAGGATTGGGAAAAATTAGGTTTCCCACATGGAAGTATTTCAAAAGGGATTGAAACGATAAATCCTGTAGATGGTACACAAATTAATACAGGTAATATTAAATTTATTGCTCACGGGCTTGAGTATGGAAACCAATTGAGCAATTTTGATGCATTCGCACTTCCTGATTCTGATGCACTATTATCTGTTAGTTATATGGAAAGACCTGAAAGTAAATATAGGTTATTTAGATCTCAGGGTGTTCTACTTGATGTTGATTCAAAATATATCCATGGTGGTGGTGAAACAGATAGTGGCTCTGGCTATGGTAAAAATATCGATGAATTTAAATTAAATTATATTTTTGGTGGAGAGCGCCAATGTGATAGGGATTACATTTCCGACTTAATAAAAGATACATTGAGTTTGAATGATGAAGAATATATTGATTTTATTAATGCAAATCAAAATAAATCTATGCTAGAAATAGAACCAGTTGAAGCAAGAGAAGCTTTGATAAAGAAGTTTGCGTTAATTAATTCAAATACAAGACGTGGAAATCGTGAATATAACGAAATGTATGTGTCTAATCCTAAAGTGCAAGGTTGTTTTGCATATAGCACAAAAGACCACATTGGCGATACAATACAATTTTTTGATGCACAACAAGAATTCTTAAAAGATTACGCAAAAGAAAATGATTTGCCATTCTTTGTGTTTGGTAATTAATCTTTTATACAATAATATTTAAATTTTGACCAGCAGAACCATTTTGGCTTTTATAAGTTTCTGCTTCAGCCTTAATACTTCTTGCTTCTGCTGCAACTTTGTAGTCTTGGTCTGATGGGTCACCAGGTGCCATTGCTGCTTTTATTACAGTTTCTGCGTGTTTTATTGTCTCATCTGGATTATCTTTGTTTAATGCAGGCATTAAAATGTCAACGTGCCCGCCAGTTGGAACTCCGTTTGCATCTTTTTCAATCACAATTGCGCCACCCAATGAACCTGCTGCATTCTTGTGTTTAAGCTCATGAGCATAAATTTCATCATGTCTTTGCTTAATCATTGCCTGACGTTGGTAATTTTGGTTAGAGCTAAAAGATATTGCCATTCACACACCCCACTTTATACTTATAGTATAGCTCTGATTGTAAGTGTTCTCAATTGTTGAAATTGCTTGTTTTAAGGAATTTTAATAAAAATCTTTACAAAATGACAATTTTTGTTTGTCAGTGGTCTTATGTCTTTGAACGGAGTTTTTATGAATATTAGCGCTATTTCAAATAATTACAGGTTCAAAATTAATTGTAAACACAAAGCTGATTTGGTTTCATCACCTACTTATGAAGCAAGTAATGTTCAAAAATCATCCGTTTATTTTGGACGTGATTTAGTTAATTACAAAAATAATTCGCTTCCTGCTGAAATTGCTGAAAAAATGCCAAAAGGTGTTAGCATATACGATTTGATAAATAGAGTTCAAACACCAGAAAATATTATAGGGCAAGGTGCTAATTCTATTGTTTATAATATTCCTCAATTAGATGATTACGTTTTAAAAGTTTTAAACAAAGATGACCCTAATGGAATTAATATGGATGAATTTCCGTCTGATGTTAATTTAGGACAACCAGTTTGGCAAGACAAAGCTAATCCACGACATTTAATATTGAAAAAAATTGAAGGAAAGGAGCATTCTATTCCAAATTGGAGTAAAACGGTTGGAGTTCCATTATCTGTAACTAAAGAACAGTCAACAAAATTTGCACAGCAACTTTTAACTATCGCATCTTTTCCTCAATCTGCATTTAATCAATTTGCTAAGGATGTTAAAGTTCTTTCAGATAAAGGATATAAATTAGATTCCATTAACCCTAATAATCTAATATTCGATGAAGAAAAACAGCAACTTCATATCATTGATTATTTTAAAGTA
>JAZUSV010000043.1:0-4712 GCA_045606885.1 Candidatus Gastranaerophilales bacterium
ATTTATACAGTTTTTGGAATTTCAAATGCAAAAAGAAGAATAGCTGATGTTTGCGGAAAAGAAAATGATATTTTTAAATATATATTTTCAACAATAATTGTTTTTAAATCAATAAGTTTGTGCTTTTCGGTGCTTGCTGTTTGTTTGATTGAGCTTGTACACTTTAATATATTGATGTTTTTATTTTTCAAAAAAGGCAAAATAACATCTAAACTTCCATACGATGTGACTAAAGTTTTTAATTTTGGTGCTTTTTTTGGAACTTGGATTTGGGGTTTGATTAATAAAGTTTATTACCCACTTTGGTATATTTTATTATTTTTCACACCTTTTTCTTTTTGTTTTGCGCTAATTTGTGGTTTAAAAGGGAATGAGTGGGCGCTGAAAGCTAAAAATTATGATGATATTGAAAAATTCAACTCCAAACAAGAAAATCAAGGAATTGTATTTGGAATAATTTCAATTCTTATTATTCCAACAATAGCTTTCTTTTTGTATATGGGTTTGATTGTATTTATGATTACAGGTTTTACAAAAAATCCTCAAGAGGCAGAAAAAGTTATGAATTCTATACAAAATACATATATGGAAATTGTGTTTAGTGAATGTAAAATTGAAAAACATAAAAACATTTGTTACGTGAGAGATGACGCCTGGGAAGGCTCAAATTATAAAACAAAAACCGATATTTTAGAATTTGCCGCAAACTATGCTGCAGATGAAAAAAATAAAGATATACCAAGGGGTGATTACAAAAATAGGGTAAATAAATATGATGAATTACCTAAAACAAAATTATATTCAGAGGATAAAAGTCAGCTAATTGCGGAATATGTACCTTCTGAAAATAAAAAAGAAAATCTAAGCTTCGTAGAATATGTCAGAGAAACTGCAAATGCATACAGATTTTACCCTATATCAAAATAAATATATTTAGTTTAAAATAAAAGTTATGGATAAAAATATTTTAATCATTGGGTTAAATTCAGAAATTGCCCAAGACACAATAGAGGAATTAAAAAAGAAAAATTGGAATATCTACGCAACTTCTCGTCAAGTTGACATGATGGACGATAAAATTCGCCAATTTGATTTGGATGTGACAAATGAATTAGCTTTTGCGCATTTGAAGGAAAAATTTAAAGATATCAAGTTTGATGTTATTTTAAATTTTGCAGGAATTGCAATTGCTGGTGCAGTTGAGGAATTGGATGAATTGGCTTTAAAAAAACAATTAGAAGTTAATTTGTTTGGTTTGCTTAGAATAATTAAATATTTAACTCCAAGTTTAAATAAAGATGGACGTTTGATAAACGTTAGTTCTATGGCAAGTTATGGAATATTTCCGTTTTTGTCTCCATATTGCTTGTCAAAATCTAGCGCAGATATTTTGTTGAATGCATTTTCGCTAGAAAGTGGAATAAAAACAGTTTCAATTCGCCCAGGCGCAGTTGCAACTAAGTTTTGGGAAGCCTCGATTGAATTAAACGAAAAATCTTTGGACAAAAATTCTGAAAAATTCCAAAAAGAAAAAGAATTTTTAGTAGAAAATGCAAACAAAAATTCTTTACATGCAACAAGTCCTATTTATGTTGCTAAAAAAATAGCACATATTGTTGACTTAAAAAAACCAAAATCAATTTATAATATTGGGATAGACTCGAAATTTGTAAAATTGACAAGGTTTTTACCTCAAGAGTTAGTAAATGCAATGATAAAAATTGCGCTAAAAATAAGAATGAAAAAGAAAACAAAGTAGATGAAACAAAAACAAAAAATATTTTTTGTATATCCTCCTGCCCCCATAATGAACAGAGAAGATAGGTGCCAACAGCCGACATCTGAGTTGGTTGTAATTCCGCCATTGCCTCCTGTTGATATGATGAGTTTATCTGCTATTGCTAAAAAAAGAGGTTACGAAACATTATTTAGAGACTATAGTTTAAAAAATCAAACTGTTTATGATTTCATCAGAGATTTAAGAACGTTTGAACCTGATTTTTTGGTTTTAAATGTTGCATCTACAACCCTAGAAAAAGATTTATCTATTTTAACAGCAGCAAGGGATTTATTAGAAGACACTGTTGTTATTGTTAAAGGTGCAATTTTTAATTTTAATTCTTATGCAATAATGCAAAAACATCCTGAAATTGATGTTGCTCTTCGAGGCGAAATCGAGGAAGCTTTTGAAGAAATTATCCAATATGTTAATTTTAAAAACATAAAAGGCATAACTTATCAAATAAACAATAGAATTATATCAACTGCTGATAGAGAATTAAAAGAAAATCTTGACCATTTGCCAATTTTAGATAGAACTTTAATTGATAATAATATATATGTTAGACCTGATAATAAAAAACCTCAAACAATAATTAAAGTTTCAAAAGGTTGTCCTAACCATTGTTTTTTCTGTTTGGCAAGTCCTTTAAATGGAAAAGTGGTTAGATATAGAAGTCCAGAATTAATCGTGCAAGAAATAAAAGAATGTGTTGAATTGTATAATATTCGTGATTTTATTTTTTGGTCTGATATTTTTAATTTGAACAAAGAATGGGTTCAAAAGTTATGTAGACTAATAATAGATTCAGGTTTGAAAATCACTTTTTCAACAAATACAAGGGTTGACACTGTTGATTTTGAAACATTGACCCTGATGAAAAAAGCGGGTTGTGGCTTGATATCAATGGGTATTGAATCGGGTTCGCAAGAACTTTTGAATAAAATGGGTAAAAAAATCACCATAGAGCAAATTAAAAAAACTGTTGCAATGATTGATTCTGTTGGTATTCAAACTTATGCATATTACGTAATTGGCTTACCTTGGGAAACAAAAGAAACTCTTAAAGCAACATTCAAATTTGCAAAGCAATTAAATACTCATTATGCAAGTTTTTATACCGCAACTGCACTTAAAGGCACAAAATTTTATGATTATATTAATAAAAATCGTCTTGGAGAAATTAGCTATGAAAAACCATATATTTTCCCAAGTGTAAAATCTTATGAGTTAACGAGCCAAGAGATATATGAGTATAATAAAAAGTTCAATAAAGAATATTATTTAAGACCAAGATATATTTTAAAAATGGCCAAGGAAATTAATTCTTTAGCAAAATTCAAGTCTTATTACGATACTTTTATAAAACTTTTAAAAGCTAAACATTAGTTTTAGTGAATAAAAATTAAAGCTGTTCCCATTAATAATAAGCCAAATACAACGCCACTAATTGAATAGTGTCCTGTATCATAGTCTTTAGATAATGGCAAAAGTGTATCGAGTGAAATATATGTCATAATTCCTGAAACAAGGGCGAACAATAAGCCAATGCATAGGTTTGGAAATAATGTTTTGATGATTAAAAATCCGATTATACCACCAACGGGCTCCGCCATACCTGATAAAAACGAATAAAAGAAAGCCTTTCTTTTGGAGTGAGTTGCTTGATAAACAGGAATTGAAATTGCCATACCTTCAGGAATGTTGTGAATAGAAATTGCAAAAACAATACCAAGTCCAAGCATAATATCTTGACTTGCAAGGGTAAAAGTTGCAAGCCCTTCAGGAAGGTTATGAAGAGCAACAACAATAGCGGTTATTATGCCTGCTCTTTTAATTCTACCGATTGAAATTACGGCGTTTTCATCCTCTGCGCAATCTGTTGAATCAATACATTTTTCGTTTGCACCAATTTGTTTGGTAAACATTGAGGCTTGAATGTGGTCAGGAATAAAAAAGTCAATTAAAACAGCGGTTAATATTCCAAGACCAAAACATAAGATTGCAAGCCAAGCAAAATTGTGACCCATTTGGGTTTTAATCATTTCGCCTGCGTGTGGATATAAGTCAACTAATGATACAAAAAGCATTACACCTGCTGATAATCCAAGTCCAAATGATAAAAATTTAAGCGAATTTCCCTTGATAAAAAAGGTAACAAATCCACCAATTACAGTTGAAAGACCAGCAATTGCAGAAAATATAAATGCTATTAAGTAATTGTTTTCCATAAAAAAATTATATAACAAAAAAGAAGGTGTGTAAAAATGCAGAATAAATTAAAATTGCACTATTGAATAAAATCAAATAAAAAGAGTAATTATTCCAATATCGTTTGACGTTAATTGTTTTGTTAAAGTAAAATAGCAGTAAGGTTAGAATTATATAGTATGGAGTTAATATGAATAAATTTTTAGCAACTACATTAGTATTGGTTTTAGGTTCAGCAAATGCGTTTGCAATGGATGCGGTGTTTGATTCTATGGATAAAGCGCAAGAAGTAAAACTTGCTCCAGCAATTAAAACAAATACAAATAATGCTACAACTAATGTAAATTCAGTTTATAAAACAACTACAACATCAATAAAAGAACAAAAATTTAATTCAGCTTTAGTTAATCTTGATGATGCTCAAGTTGAACTAAGACAAGAATTAGCTACAACAACAGCTAAATATAATGAAGCAGTAAATGAAAAAAATAAAATGATTGCTAATTGCAAAGCATTGAAAAAAGAAATGAGAGCAATTAACAAAAAAATGAAAAACGTTGAAAAATCTAAAAAAATGATTAACAAAAATCTGCAAGCTGCTCAATAAAATACATTAGTGTATTTAGATGATGACATGGAGTCATTATTTAAAGACAATAATTATTGTGATTTAATTTTACGGACATTGGGGACATCAAGATAATAAAATGAGTCAGACAGC
>JAZUSV010000044.1:0-3033 GCA_045606885.1 Candidatus Gastranaerophilales bacterium
GGTGAAATTTCTCTCATCTTAAATCTCCTATTTCTATTGATGATTTAATTATGGCACAAAAATCTGAAAATGACAGAAAAGTTTATCTGTGCTAATATTTAATTATGTCTATATTAAAAATTATTGAATACGGAAACCCAATTTTAAGGGAAAAATCCAAAGAAGTTACAAAAATTTCTAAAAAAATTAAAACGCTAATTACAGATATGCTAGACACAATGTATCACGCTAACGGTGTTGGTTTAGCCGCACCGCAAGTTGGAGAAAATCTAAGAATATTTGTAATTGACGTATCTGACCCATCAGGACCTATTAATCCGCTTGTGTTTGTTAATCCAAAAATTATTAAAAAATCTGGCGCAATTGCAAGCTACGAAGGATGTTTAAGCTTCCCAAAAGCATACACTGTGGTTAGACGCTATAAAAATGTTATGGTAAAAGCACTTGATATCAATGGTCGTCCTTTCATCAAAGAAGCACGTGACGGTGAACTTTTAGCTCGTGCAATTCAACACGAATTTGACCACCTTGAAGGGCACATGTTTATCGACCATTGCAGAAATCGCTTTGTTGCAAACGAAGTTTTAGCAAAATATAATCTTCCTTCAATCCAAGAAGAGTGGCTGGTTGACGAACCTGAGCTTGAAGAGGAAATTATCAATTGGGAAAAAGAAAACCCAGCTGAAGCAGAAAAATTACGAAAAGAAATCGAAGAATTAGAAAACGGTAAACAATAATGCCAATTAAAATTGTTTTTTTAGGAACTCCTGATATAACTTTAGAAAGTTTTGATTTTTTTATAAAATCACCTGATTACGAAGTTTTAGCTCTTGTTACTCAAAAAGCAAAACAAGCCAACAGGGGTAAAAAAATAATTGAAAGAAATATAACAAAAATGGCTCAAGAAAACTCAATTCCGGTATTTGAGCCAGACAAAATATCTCGTGAACCAGATATAATCAAACAACTAAAAGCACTAAAGCCCGACTTTTTCATTACCTTTGCTTTTGGTCAAATTTTATCTCAAGAAGTTATAGACATTCCTCGCATTGCCACAATCAACCTTCATGCAAGCTTATTGCCAGAATATCGAGGAGCAAATCCAATAGCTCAATCGATAATTGATGGCAAAACTAAAACAGGAATTACAACAATGAAAACTGTTTTAGAACTTGACGCAGGCGACATTTGCCTTCAAGACGAAATATCTATAACACCTGATATGAATGTAATTGAGCTAATGACAGAAATTTCTGCTCGTTCTCCAAAACTTCTTGATGATACCCTAAAAGGTTTATATAACGGCACTTTAAAAAGTGTTTGTCAAAAACACGATTGCGCAACTTTTTGCAAAAAAATGAAAAAAGAAGAAAAAGTAATCGATTGGAATATGTCAGCAATTGATTTACACAATAAAATCAGAGGAATGTACCAACTAAACACAAACCACACAACTTATGACAACAAAATCGTCAAAATTTTAAAAACCTGTGTTGTTGAGGGAGTTAGTGGTTGTTGTGGCGAAATAGCAAAAATTGACAAAGACGGAATTGTTGTTTGCTGTGCTGATAATGCAATAAAATTAATCACTGTAAAACCTGAAGGCAAGGGTGAAATGAGTGCAGCAGCATTTGCAAATGGAGCAAGAATTCAAAAAGGAGCTAAGTTTATCTAAATGACATCTCGTGGAATTAGGGGGGCAATAACAGTAAATGCCAACACAAAAGAGGAAATTAGAAGTGCTACAATTGAATTGTTAAACGAAATGTTAGAAAAAAATGAAATAAAAACACAAGACATTTCATTTGCAATTTTCACACTAACTTCCGATTTAAACGCTGATTTTCCTGCAAAATATGCTCGTCTAGATTGCAATTTCAGCCAAGTTCCAATGATGTGCTATCAAGAGCTTGATGTTCCAAATAGCCTTAGGATGTGCTTAAGAATACTTTTAAACGTAAATACAAACAAAACACAAGAAAAAATCAAACACATATACCTAAAAGGCGCATCAATCCTTAGAGGAGACCTTAAAAATGAATAATAATGTAGTTAATGTTGAAAATATTGAATATCCATATTTAGAAAAACCACTTAGTGTTTATACGCTTGAAAATGGTCACAAAGTTGTTTTTGCACACAAAAAAAGCCCAATGATAAATGTTTCTTCTTGGGTAAAAACAGGCTCAATTAACGAAAACAAAGACAACAACGGCGTTTCGCATTTCGTTGAACACTTGCTATTTAAAGGAACAACAAAATATCCTGCTGGTGTTTTTGACAGAAAAATGGAAGAACTAGGCGGAATAATCAATGCTGCAACTTGGAAAGATTACACTTTTTACTACATAAACATTCCAAAAGAACACCACAAAATAGCTCTTGAAATGCACGCAGATATGATGGTTGACGCACTATTTCCAATTGAAGAAATTGGTCCAGAATTTGACCCAAACGGTACTTCTCCAACAGAAAAAAGGGAAAGATACGTTGTAATTGAAGAAATCAGAATGGGCGAAGATAATAATTGGAGAAAAGTCTACAAAAACCTAAATTCTTCAATGTATGAAGCTCATCCATACAAACGTGAAGTTATCGGAACAAAAGAAATCATTGCAAACATTTCACAAGAAGAAATTACAAGATACTATAAAACCTTTTACACCCCTCAAAACATTACAACAATTGTTGTTGGAGAGTTTGATGAAAACTCCATGCTAAAACTTGTTCAAGAAAATTTTAAATTCAAAGACAATTCTAATATCGAAAAATGTTTAGTCGACAACGCTTGCATGGAAAAAACAATCAAAAATCCTACAACTACAATTGATTATTCAGAAGTAAACACAGGTTATTTGATAATGGGCGCATTATGTGACAGTGCTAAAAACTTAAAAGAAACAATTGCCCTAGATTTAATTTCAACAATTTTAGGAGACGGAAAAAGCTCAAGATTATATTCAGATTTAGTTGAAAATGTTGAAAATCCGCACTATTACCAAATTGAAAGCTGTCATTATCAATTTAAAGACG
>JAZUSV010000045.1:0-4579 GCA_045606885.1 Candidatus Gastranaerophilales bacterium
TATATGTTTCTCTTTGATAAGCAATTGTCCCCAAACCTCTCAAAATTAAGCCGTCAGAATTTTGGCTAATTTGGCTTAAAAAATATCTTGTTTGAAATTTAGGAATTAAACTTTTTGTTTCATTATTATTGTTATACGTAACTATTGCGTGAGTATTTTGAACACCTGAGCCACTACCGCCATCACCTGTTGGAGTATAGAATTTATACTGCAGAGAATTGTCGATAATTTTAGGAGAATATTTTACAAATATATTTGTTCCATTTGTATAAGCGCTAATTTTTGGCAAATCAGTGTTTTTATTAAGAGTGAAAACAGCTCTTACAATGTGAGGATTTGTTGAAAACTGTGCTAATTGAACGCTTTGTATGACTGTTGAATTTTGAATTTTATATGTTCTGTTTGCTCCTTCTAATGTTGCATTTGGAATATCTATAACATATCGAGTTGGCGCACTAATTGTAAAAGAGGTGATATTATTTATTAATCTTATTGAATTAGCTCCAGGAGTTGGCACTTCAACTGTTTGCAAATTATCTTTAAAATTTCCTTGACCTTTAATTAAAATCAACCTGTCTGAGCTATCAACTACAATATCTTTAACACGATAATCACCGGCACAAAGCGCACTCTGTCCCAGCATTATCAGCATAAATAATGTAGTTAATAATATTCTCACTAAATTCAACAGTTTTCCTCTACTAACAATTTTAACACCATCTTAATAATAATAACTAATACGGATTGTTGAATTTTTGCCGTAATTAATATAGTATTTACTTATGGATAAGAAAAAGTATTTAATACCCTATTTATTTTTGCTACCTGCGGGTATAGTTTTATTGGTTTTTTTCTTTATTCCATTTTTTCAAACAATCAATTTGAGCTTTTATGATTATTCAAACAATGTGTATCATCCAAAATTTGTTTTCTTGCAAAACTATATTGAATTAATCAAATCGCCATTGTTTTTGAAAACTATTTTAAATACTTTTTATTTTTTAATTTTATGTGTTCCATTTTTGGTAATTTTTCCACTATTTTTAGCAATTTTAATTAATCAAAAAATCAGATGTAAAAATGTCTATAAAGTTTTGATATATCTTCCTGTTGTTGTATCAATTGTTGTTGTAGCGATTGCTTTTAAGTGGCTCTACGCCCCAAGTGGTTTATTGAACTTCTTTATAGAAAAATTAGGGCTTGAACCAATCGGTTGGTTGACAGACCCAAAAGTTGCAATGATTTCCGTTGCTCTTGTGACAATTTTCAAGGGTGTCGGCTATTATATGATGATTTATTTAAGTGCACTGATGAGCGTGCCTAATGAATTATATGAAGCAGCGGATGTTGACGGCGTTACAGGCTTCAAAAAACACATGGCAATTACAATTCCACATCTTATGCCAATGATAGCTTTGGTATCTACAATAAGCTCAATTTCAGCGCTAAAAGTTTTCGTTGAAATATACGTTATGACTCGAGGCGGTCCATTAGATTCTACAAAAACAATTGTTTATTACATATATGAACGAGCTTTTGAAAATCTTGATATGGGAATAGCCTCAGCTGGTGCTGTAATCTTGTTGTTCATCGTTATGGGATTTTCCATTTTGAACATATTTGTATTTGAAAAGGATAAATACAGAGTATGAAAATAGAAAAAATTAAAAAATTTTTAACACATCTAACTTTAATTTTAGTTTGTATATTGTCCTTAGTTCCATTTTTGTGGCTTTTATCAACTGCTCTTAAAGGCAGAAGCGAAAACATATTTGCTTATCCACCAATTTTTATCCCTAGAGATTTTACGCTTGATAACTTTAAAGAAGTTTTGAGATTAGTTCCAATAGTTAAATATGTGTTTAACAGTTTTATAGTTGCAGGCTTTACCGTTGTATTGAATGTAATTTTATCAGCATTGGCTGCTTATCCTTTGGCAAGAATGGAGTTTAAAGGCAAAAAAATTGCATTCTTTGCAATATTAGCCACAATAATGGTTCCTTTTCAAACCATTATGCTACCTGTTTATATAATCACTCTTAAACTACATTTAATAGACACATATTCAGCTACAATGGGATATTTGGGAATGGTTTTACCTTTTGCAGTTAATGCTTTTGGAATATTTTTAATGAGACAAGCATTTATGACAATTCCAAAAGAAATTGAAGAAAGTGCTGTGGTAGACGGTTGTAATTCTGTTCAAATATTTTTCCAAATTCTTCTTCCTATGGTTAAACCAACAATTGCACTATTGGCAATATTTACATTTATTGGCTCTTGGGGAGAATTTTTATGGCCAAGCATTGTTTTAACAAACGAACAATTATTCACTTTACCTGTTGGAATTAACAATCTATCAAGCGCTTTTAGTGCAGATTACAGACTAATTGCCGCAGGGTCAATTGTTTCAATTGTGCCAATTGTAATATTTTTCTTATCTTTGCAAAAATATTTTATCTCAGGCGAAAACGAAGGTGCTGTTAAAGGATAAATATTAAAATTATAAAAATATTTGCACCATGCTCTATATTGGTGCAAGAATTAATACAATAGTTAGTTTTAAGGGGAAGAGATGAATTATCACAATATCACAAAAGACGATATGCTAAACGGCGACGGTTTAAGAGTTGTTTTATGGACAGCAGGCTGTACACATTGTTGTGATGGTTGTCAAAATCCTGAAACTTGGGATGTCGCAGGCGGAATAGAGTTCAATGCAGCAGCTGAAGAAGAATTATTTGAAGCACTTGAACCTGAATATATTTCAGGGATAACTTTTTCAGGTGGCGACCCATTGCACCCATTCAACCGAAGCGAAGTTTTAAGATTAGCCAAAAAATTAAAAGAAACAATGCCAAATAAAACCGTTTGGCTATACACAGGCTTTCTTTGGGAAGAAGTTAAAGATGCAATAGATATGACAAATATTGACGTGTTAGTTGACGGTGAATTTAAAAAAGAATTAAACGACAACAACCTAAAATGGATTGGAAGCTCAAACCAACGAATTATTGATGTACAAAAAACATTGTCACAAGGTTCAATTGTACTTCACTGTTCGCAAGATTAATTAAGCTTAATTAACGCACTATGTCTTTTATCTGTTTTATTTTCATTTCTATAAGAAAAAAATTTATCATTATCTAAAACAGTACAAAATGGACAAATATCAAATTTATAAACGCCAATTTCTTCAAGTTGGCGTTTATTTATTCCTTTTAAATCTGCAAAATTAGCATCAAACAATCCTTTTTTATTTTGCAATGTCGAACTTAATTGCTCTATTGCTTCATTTGATGTTTCAAACTGCGAAAAAGAAATGCAAGGACCAATTAGCGCAATAATATCTTTAGGATTTGTTTTAAATTGTTCATTCATTTTTAAGATTGTTTTAACTCCAATTTTTAGTGCAGTTCCACGCCAACCAGCATGGGCAATTGAAGCGATATTATTTTTTTCATCATATAAAATAATTGGCACACAATCTGCAAAATTTAAATATATTGCTTTATTTTGCTCTGTTAAAATTAAAGAATCGCAAGAAGGATATTCACTTCTATCATCGACAATTTCTATGTTATCACCATGAACTTGTTGAGGTTTTATTAAGTTTTTAGAGTCAATTGACAAATATTTTGATACAAGTTCAATATTTTCCTTAATTTCCAACTCTCTGGTTGTAAAAAAATGTTCAACAGACAAAATATCAGAATAATAAACTGTCTTATTTTCTATTTTTTTAATTTTAAACATAGAAAAATTATAGCACGCTATGGTAGAATAATAAAAAGAAAAGAGGATTTATGACAAAAGAAACCATTATTTATAACACCGTTGGAACTTGCTCTAAGCAAATTATTATCGAAGTTGAAGATGAAATTATTCAAAATATTGAATTTGTTGGCGGATGTCACGGCAATTTACAAGGAATTGGACAATTAGCCAAAGGAATGAAAATAACAGATATAATTGAAAAGCTAAAAGGAATTCGCTGTGGCGCAAAAGCAACAAGTTGCCCAGACCAATTAGCAATTGGCTTAGCAAAATATTTAGAAGAAAAAGCAAAAACCACTGCATAAAGCAAAAAACCGTATCTATCTTTAGCATACGGTTTATAAATTTAATTTCCTCTATTATTTTTGTGCCGTAGGGGGCTTGCTCATCTGTGACGCAAGTGTGGGGTAGGTTTGCAAAATATATTCTATTTAAAGTGTGGGGTTTATTTTAATTTGTAGTTAATCATTGCTTTGTGGTTTACTGCGATTAATTCCATTGAGTTCCAGAATTTATTGGGATCTATTGTTGACTCCCTATTATCTAGATTAACAGTTACCTTTGAAGAATAAAGTTCTGCTAATTTTTGATCGAAATTGTCTGCGATTTGTAATTTCATCTTGATATCCTTTTGAGTAACTGCTTACATATATATAAAGTATATACAAAGTATTGAATTTCAAACTTTGCTTTTTTCGTTACAAAACTTAATAATAAAATCCAAAAAGCGCTTAAAAACTTATTTAGGAGTTTTATACTTTCAAAGGAAAAAGTATGAATTTAATAATTCCGCCAATATCTT
>JAZUSV010000046.1:0-5408 GCA_045606885.1 Candidatus Gastranaerophilales bacterium
TATCTACCTGCCCATCAAAAGAAACGTATAATTTTCTTTGGTCTTCGTAGTATTTAATTGTTATTTTTTCGCTGCTTGTAATTACAATCGGGCGCAAATTAAGCGTATGAGGACAAATAGGAATAATTAAAAAACAATCAATATTAGGTGATACAACAGGTCCGCCTGCAGATAATGAATAAGCAGTTGAGCCTGTTGGTGTTGAAATAATTAAGCCGTCTGCAACGTACGAACATAATTTTTTATCGTTTATGTATAAGTCCATAGTTGAACTGCGGGCACAATTTACACCTTTGATTACAACATCATTAAGAGCGGTTTTTTCATTTGCTCTTAACATTAGACGATTTTCTATTGTGTAGTCATCATTGTTTATTTTTTTAACTACTTCATCGATTTCTTCAGGTTTGGCTTGAGCAAGAAAGCCTAGTCTTCCAACGTTAAAACCCAAAACAGGAATTTGTGCTGGTGCGTAAAATCTTGATGTTCTTAAAAAGGTTCCATCTCCGCCAACAGCAATTGCAAGGTCGATATTGTAAGACATATTGTCAACGCAAAAAAGAGCAGAATTAGCAAGTTTTTCTTGTAATTTTTTTGCTAAATTTACAGACTCAACAACGTCGCAATTATGAATTATACCGATTTTTTTACAACTCTCTTGCATATTTATATCTTAACAAAAAAATATTTTTTTAGGAGTTTTGTTAAGATGTAGCTATTTAAAAAATTTTGTGGTAAAAGGAAGTTATGAGATTAAACAATGTTGTTAGGTTCACCAGCGGTAACATGGGTCGAAATGTTGCTTTTGGTCGTGCACCTAAAAAGGGAAAAGAAGAACAAGAGTACAGGCAAACAATCCAAGAGGCTCTTAATTACTTGGGAATTCAAAATCAAGCATTAATCATCCACGGGACAAGTTTTCCTGCTCAACAAGGTGGGTATAATGTTCAAACAGGAACGCCTTATGGAGCAGATGAATTGGTTGAATTTGCAAAATTACATGGTTTTAACGCAATTCAACTTGGTCCAAATGGCAAGTTAAATAAGGGTGATACTTCTCCTTATACTTCATCTGTGTTTGAAAAAAATCCATTATTTATCAATGTTAACAAGTTAACAGGTGATGACTATGCTTCAATTTTAGATGAAAGTGATTTGAAAAAACACGCACAAAAAACAAAGAAAACAGGTAAAAATTTCGATTCTACAGACTTTAAGAAATCTGCAGAAAACATTGAAAAATTAGTTGATACAGCTTATGCAAACTTTAGTGCAAAACTAAGAGAGGATGACCCAGCTGCACTAAGATTAAATCGTGAATATCAAAATTTCCAATTACAAAATAGATCTTGGCTTGATTATTATGCAGTATTGAATGTGTTTGGAAAACAACACGGAACTGATTATTATCCTTATTGGCCACAAGAAGACCAAGATTTAATTCAAGATGTCAAAAAAGGCGACAAGCTTGCAATTCAAAGATTTATTGGAATTATGCATGATAATGATGAGCAAATTGATAAATATAAATTTACTCAATTTGTAATCGACAAACAAGCAAAAGAAGATAATATCACTAGAGGCGATTTTGTCTATATTTCAGACCTTGAAGTTGGTGCAAGTTCGCTAGACGAATTAGTGTTTAAAGATGCATTTTTACCAGATTACAAAATTGGTTGTAAATATGGCGGACCTTTGAACGCTCCTCAACTATGGGGTATTGCAATGCCTGATCCAAATAAACTGTTCAATGCAGATGGCTCTTTAGGTCCTTCAGGTGAATTTCTAAAAGCAAAATTACAAAATGCACTAGCTGGTGCACAAAGCATAAGAATTGATCATGCTATGGGTCTTGTAAATCCGTTTATTTATAAACCAAGCACTGTTCAATATGCTAAAAAAATGGACAAAGGACAATTGGTTGAATATCCTGTTAGAGAAAAACTTCACGCAGGCTATTTATCTGAACTTGGAATAGACAAGCGTCATAGCTATGAAAAAGTTTTAACAAGAATAGTTCTTCCTACAATGAGAGAAATGGGAGTTAATCCTAAGGATGTTGTTTGGGAAGATTTAGGAAGTGATGAAACAGGTACATTCAATCGAATTTTCAAACAACAACATAGACTTCCTGGAATTTCTGGCATGATTTGGACAAAAGGTACTGATGCTCAACAAAAAAGAGACAATTGGGCATATATCGGATGTCACGACAATAAACCAGGAAGACAGCTAATCTTAGATGGTGATATTGAAAAACGTGAAGGTTGGAAACCTGAATATTTGGCAAGTGCACTTCGTTGTGACCCATACAAAGGAGCAGAGCGAGAAGCATTGTACAAAAAAATCCAATCTAGTCCAAAAGAACGCTGGAAAGCAAAAGTAGCAGACTTATTCCGTTCAACAAAACATATTCAAATTTCGTTTATGGATTTCTTTGGAATAAACAAAGCATATAATACTCCTGGAACTTCAGGTGGTCAAAATTGGACTTTAAGATTAAACCCTGATTTTAAAGACACATATTATAAATCATTAGAAAACAATGATTGGGCAATTAGCATGCCAGAAGTACTAGAAACAGCGGTTCAAGCAAAATTTGACGAAGATGTTTCAAAAAATGGTAAACCATATTGGGAAACTAAAGCAAAAGTTGATCCTCTGATGGCTCGATTAAATCATTGGAATAGTGTTTTAAGAGAAAAATCATAAATTAAAAAGCTTAGGGAAACCTAAGCTTTTTAATTATTTTCTATATCTTTTTCTTTTGTTGGTTTAATTATGAAATAAAAAGTGTCATCGGTTTTGATTTCTACTTCGTCACCTTCTTCAATGTATGATAAAAAAGAATCGTCATAAACTTGTTTTACGCCAGATTTTAATCTGTTGTTTTCATTGTTTGTTATAATTCCATCTGCAAAAGAGACAATATAAGATGCGCCTTCAACAAAAGCTCCGCCAACAACTTTTGCTGTTGTTTTCACGGCTTTTTTGGGCGTTACTTTCTTTTTAACCTCTTCTTTATTTATAACTGTTTTTGCATATTTTGCAGTTAAATTTTGAGATAGTTTGTGAATGCCTTTTTTATCTTCGTAGCTTTCTACGTTGAAGTAAATTTTAGCGTCAATTTTTGCTCTTTTAGCGTCTTTTGTTTTTTGCAAGGTGCAATTTATAATATCTCCTTTTAAAATCGGAATTTCACCCATTGCACCATCTTCTATTGCTTCAACCTTGAAGGATTCACTTGGATTTTGTGAACTATAGTCTTGCAAGGCTTTAACATGTAGCTTGTCTGAAGCATTTGCGCTTAAACACAAACTTAAAGACAGAATTAAAAACAGTTTTCTCATAACAGTATTATAACTTATTTTATTCAACTGTAACAGATTTTGCTAAGTTTCTTGGTTGGTCAACATCTTTTCCAAGATATTCCGCAATATGATATGCTAAAAGTTGTAATACTACAATATTTAACGCTGGGCTGAGTAAATCGCATACAGACGGAATAATAATTAAATCGTTAAATAATTCTTTGTCTTTTTGGGCGATATAATCAGTCACACCAATTAATTTTGCTTGTCGAGCACGTGCCTCTTCGCAATTGGATAAAACTTTATCGTAAACTATTCCTGAATTTAAGATAGCTAAAACAGGCATGTTTTCATCTAGCATTGCAATTGGACCGTGTTTTAATTCGCCTGCGCCATAGCCTGTTGCATTTATGTAGCTTATTTCTTTTAGTTTGAGTGCACCTTCAAGAGCTGATGGGAAGTTTATTCCTCGAGCGATGAAAATGAAATCTTTGTAACTTGAATATTTTTTAGCGATTTCTTTAATATCGGAAGTGTTTTCTAATAACATTTCGATTTTGTTTGGAAGTTCAATTAATTCTTGTTTTAAATTTTTAATTTCAGTTTCGTATTTTGTTATGCCTTTTTGTTCAGATAAATACATTGCAAGTAAATATAAGCTAATTAATTGTGCCATGTATGATTTTGTAGCAGCAACTGAAACTTCGATACCAGCGTTTACAGGCAATAAACTGTCTGCTAATCTTGCCATGGTTGAATCTGCTCTATTTGTAATTATTGCAATGTGAGAATTTTGGGCTTTAACTTGTTTAATAGCTGTGATTGTGTCTGCTGTTTCACCTGATTGAGAAATACCAATTACAAGTGTATTTTCGTTCGCAATGGTGTCACGATAAATATATTCGCTAGAAGGTTCAACATCTGTTGGAATGCCTGCAAATTTTTCAATGATATATTTACCCACCATGCCAGCATGTAAGCTTGTTCCACAGGCAATGATTTGAACTCTTGAAATATTTTTAATTTTTTCTGTTGTTAATTTAAATTCTTCTAAATTAATTTTGTGTTGTGGACTTATTAATTTTCCGCTCAAAACATTTCTTACAACATCGCTTTGCTCGTGGATTTCTTTAAGCATGAAATGTTTGTAACCCATTTTGGAAATTGCCATTGCTTCAAAAGGAAGGTGCTCAACTTTATTAGTTACAAGCATGTCATTTTCGTCATATATTTCGATTGAATCTTTTTTAACAACACCAACTTGATAATCTGACAAATAGATTGCTTTTTTGGTGTATTCGATAATTGCTGGAATATCAGAAGCGATAAAATTTTCTCCTTCTCCAACGCCAATAATCAAAGGAGCATTTCTTTTTGCTACAACAATTTTGTCTGGTTCGTTGTTGTGAATTGCGCAAAATGCAAAAGCACCTTTAATTTTTTTGACAGCTAATTGCATTGCTTTTAAAAGATTTTGAGTTTTGCCATATTCTCTTGCGATAAGATGTGCTGCAACTTCTGTATCGGTTTGAGATTGGAAAACGCAACCACCAGCAATTAATTCTTCTTTTAATTCTTGATAATTTTCAATAATTCCATTATGTACAAGGGTAAAATTTTTGCAGTTGCAAGTGTGAGGATGGGCATTTGTTGTTGTAGGAAGTCCGTGTGTTGCCCAACGAATGTGTCCTATGCCCATTGTTGAAATGTTGCAAATTTCTTGTTTTGTTTTTAAAAGCTCACTTAAATTAATTAATTTTCCTTGAGCTTTATAAACTTCCGTTTTGCCATTATGCGCTAGTGCAACACCTGCTGAGTCATATCCTCTGTATTCAAGATGAGATAATCCTGAAATTAAAATATCGCTAGCTTTTTTATTTCCAATATATCCGATAATTCCGCACATAATAACTCCTGTAGTCTATTTCATAATTTTAATATGACTTAAAAATAAACACAAATTAAAATTATATAAAGATTTGAATTTGTTGGACTAGCCAAGGTTTCTAATTTAAAAAATAGTTAAAATAATAAAAAATTTTTATATGCGAAAACTATTTTTGATTATTTTTTTGCAAATATTTTGTTTGGCTTATG
>JAZUSV010000047.1:0-6244 GCA_045606885.1 Candidatus Gastranaerophilales bacterium
CGACATGGCTACGATCCGACTTCCAGATGATATGGGCGAAAAAATTAGAGCCGAAATTATTCAAACAATTTCTGGAATGGGTTTTGAAGTTGAAGCAAGCCACCATGAAAGTGCTAAAGGACAACATGAAATCGATTTTAAATATGCAGACGCACTAAAAGCTGCTGATAATATAATCACTTTTAAATATGCAGTTAAAAGTATTGCAAATGAATATGGTGTACATGCAACTTTTATGCCAAAGCCAATATATGGAATAGCTGGTTCAGGTATGCATTGTAATTTGTCTTTGTTTAAAGACGGTAAAAATGTTTTCTATGCGCCTGATGAACCATATCAATTGTCAAAAGAAGCAATTTATTCAATTGGTGGTGTAATGAAACACGTTAGCGCTTTTACGGCGATTACAAATCCAATTGTAAATAGTTATAAAAGGCTTGTTCCAGGGTATGAAGCACCTGTTTATAAAGCTTGGAGCATTGCAAATCGCTCTGCTTTAATCAGAGTTCCTGCTAAACGTGGAAGCGCAACAAGAATTGAACTTCGTTCTCCTGACCCATCTTGCAACCCATATTTAGCAATGGCAGTGTTATTAGGCGCAATTTTAGACGGTATTGAAAATAAAATTGAGCCACCACATCAAGTGGATGAAAATATTTATGAAATGAGTCCAAAAGAGCTTAAAAATGCAAACATTGATTCTCTTCCAAGCAGTTTAAAAGACGCAGTTAAATTGCTAGAGCAAGATGATGTGGTTAAAGATTCTCTTGGAGAACATATTGTAAATGAGTTTGTCACAGCAAAACACATTGAATGGGACAAATATAGAACTTATGTAACTCAATGGGAATTAGATTCATATTTAAATGCATATTAAAAAATCCCCTTTTGGGGATTTTTTAATAATTAAATTTTTATCCAAACATACTTGATGAATTGCCGTCATTTTCACCAAAATCAAAATCCATGATGTCTTCTTCTTTTGCTTGCGATTCAATCATGTCGTTAATCATAGCTTCTTGCGATTTAGGAGCTTCAACATCATCTATGTATTCAATTTCTTCTTCTGGGTTATATGGTTCCCCTAAAAGCAATTCTAAGTTGTGTTTTGCTTCTTTGTGTTTTGGTTCATTGTCTAGTGCTTGTTTATAATGTTTTATTGCTCTTTCTGCATCTCCAACAAGGTCGTATGCTAAAGCAAGGTTGTACAAAGTATCGGCGTCGTTTGGAATGTATTTCAAAACATTATTAAATTGTTCAATACTTTGAGCGTATTCAAGCTCTTTGGTTAGCGAAATTGCATAAGCAATTCGAGCCTGTGTGTTCATTGGGTTGATGTTTATAGCGTCATAAAACGCCATTTTGGCGTTTTTTGTTGAGCCCATTTCGTCATAAGCACATCCTAAACCAAAATAATACATTGATTCTTGTGGTTTTATTGCAATTGCTCTTTTGAAGTGCGCAATTGAATCTTGGAAGCTTTTGATGTGATAATTGCATTTTCCTAGCTGGAAATAAACTTCGTCATTTTCTTCATCATATTTCAATGCTTCAAAAAATTTATCAAATGCTTGGTTATATTCGCCTTTTTTGAATAGATTTTGCGCCCAAGCACAAATTAAGTTTGAAATATATTTTATGATAATTTCGCTTTGTTCGGGTGGCAATTCATCAAGAAGTTTGTTGTATAAATTAACCCCAATTTGAAATTCGCCCATTAAAGTATAGGCTTGAGCTAAAGTGAAAGCAAACGATGTTTCTTTTGGGTTTTGAGCCAATAAATCTTTTAAAAGACTAATAGCTTCTTTGTATTGCCCATTTTTAAGCATTGCATTGCAAAGCTCATTTTGGTGATATAGATAGTTTAAACTGCTTGAATCTTCAAGAGAGATAATTTTTTTAAAAGCGTCGATTGCATCTGGCCAATTTTCAAGAGTAACCTGTAATTGAGCGATTTTTTCTAAAATTTCAAAATCATCACCAACAATTGATACAATTTTTTTGTAATATTTTAAACAATCTTGCCAATAGTTGTTTTTATAAGCTAAATCTGCTAAAAGAATTAATACTTCTAGGTTTTCTTCGTCTGTTTTGTGAATTTTTTCATACATTTCAAACGATTTTTCGGTGTTATCAACCTTTAAATATAAATCAGCCAAAATGTATTTTAATTCAATTATTCTTGTATCATCTACTTCGGCGTCGAGTATCATTTGATACATTTCAATTGCTTTGTCGTAGTTTTGTAATTCATCATATAATTTTGCCATAGTTTCTACGGCGTTAACGTTTCCGCTATCGTACATTAAAATTTGTTCATAGTGTTCAATTGCACGAGATTTTGGACCGTTTTCAGTGTAATATTGGGCAAGAGTTTCGTGGGTTTCAATGTCGTATGAATTAATACTCAACGCAGCTTCATAGTGCATAATTGCCATTTGCTCGTTGCCTGTTTCCATTAAAGATTTGGCTAATATTTTTCTTAAATCTACATCGCTATAATTTTTAGATAATTCCCTTTGGGCATATCTTTGAAGTTCAGCATGAAAACCTTGTTCATATAGCTTCATACAACGCTCTAGTGCGTCATCGTGAATTGGTTCTATTGGTTCTTCAACTTTTTTAACTTGCACTTCGGCAGTGTTTGCAACAAACAAATAGCACAGCCACAGCGCAAGAATAACGAAAAATACTAATCCTAAAAATAAAAGAACGTTCATATTTAAATTATACTATTTGCGCACTTTTAAGTAAACTAGGGCAAATTAAGTATTTTTCTTTACTTTAGAAGAAATACTATTAAAATTGTTAGTATGAAGAAGTTTTTTGTTTTAATAGTGCTGTTGTTTTTGTCTATGGGTCAGCTAAAAGCCGATGAGCTATTAGATGTGGATTATAATTTCATAGACACAGCGTTTGATGGCATTCAGCCAATAACAAATAAACAATTTGATGACACAATTAATAAATTAACACCGCAACCGGTTGATAATTCTTTTGGCGGCAAGTTAAAAACTTTTCTTTTTGGAAGAAAATATGGTGTTGAACCTCAACCAAAAGGACAAGAAAAAGAAGTTGATATTGGTGGTGACCAAAAAGCTATCCAAGATTTGAAAAACGGTGTTCATTACATCAAGCTTGTTGTTTCAATTGTTGGTGAAAATAATAAAATAATTCCATTGGGCAATTATAAAATTCAAGAAAAAATAGTTGATAATCAGCCTATGTTGATGTTTTATCAAGGACATCAAGAATATGGAATGTTGAAGTTGAAAAAATTTGAAGATTTGCAAAAAAAAGAAAACGACCTAATTTATTCAAGGGTTGATATTGTTTCTGATAGTACAATTAGAATAGTTTATTCAACTCTTTCAGATACAAAATGTGCGCTAGCAAGAGTGCATTTGCAAAACTAAATTTTACATAATATAATTTATATGAATTAAACATAAGGAAATTTATATGAATTGCGCAATTTTAGTGGGAAGAGTAGGACAAGATCCTGAAATTAAGTATTTTGAAAGCGGAAAAAGCAGAACAACTTTTTCAATTGCTGTAGACAGATGGAATCCTAAAACAAAACAAAGAGAGGCAGATTGGTTCCCAATTCAATTATGGGATAAGAAAGCTGAATCTGCAGCAGAATGGATTAAAAAAGGTTCAATGGTTTCAATTGAAGGAAGAATAACCGTTTCAAAATGGCAAGCGCCAGATGGAGAAATGGTTGAACGTTATATAATTAACGCAACTGATTATAGCTTTGTTGGAAGCAAAAGAGATTCACAAACTTCTGAAGTGTAATTATGGCTTTAATTGATTCAACAGTTATTATAGCTGACGATTTAACAGGTGCAAACGATACTGCTTTGCAATTTTTTAAAAGAGGTTGTACCACAAAAATCGTAATTGATTATAATCAAGATTTTCATAATGCTGAAAATGTTGATGTTTGGGCGATTTCTACCGAAAGTCGAAATGTTGATAAAGAAACGGCGGTTAATCGCATTATTGAAGTATCAAACAAGTTAAATGAAAATCTTGGCGTTGAAAATTATTATAAAAAAATTGACTCAACTCTAAGAGGAAATGTTGGGCTTGAAATTGTTGCAATGATGGATGCTGTTCAAAAAGAAGTGGCAATTGTTGCTCCTGCATACATTGAAGAAGGCAGAACAACAATTGGTGGCTATCAGCTATTAAATGGTGTAGCAATTGAAAGAACGCAATGTGCGCTTGACCCAAAAGCACCAATTTATGATTCATATATTCCTGATATTCTTAAAAAAGACCTTAATTCTCAACTGCATGAGCTTGTCGATGTTATTGGCTTGAATGTTGTTACAAAAGGTGCAGGACCAATTGCGCTTAAGATTAACGAATTAGTGCAAAATGGTAAAAAAATTATTGTTGCAGACGCTATGTCTAATACTGATTTAGAACAAATTGCCCTTGCCATCAATAAAAGCTCTTATGATATTTTGCCTTGTGGAAGTGCGGGTTTAGCTAACGCAATTAATAAAATTAAAGGCGAAGATGACAAGAAAGAAAATAAAGTCCAAATACCTAATTTGCCTAAATTAATTATTTCTGGCTCAGCTACGCAGCTAACACTAAAGCAAATTGCAAAATTAAAAGAAGAAAAGAAAAACGTTATTTATATTGATTTAGAGCTAAAAGATATTATTGAAGGAGTTAGCGAAGAATTAATTTTTGAAATAAATAAAAATTTAAGTGAAAATAAAGACGTCGCAATACATTCTTCATACATAAACAAAGAAATATTAGACGAAGATGATTTAAATCAATTAATTGACGCTGGAATTGCAAAAAACGAATTTTCAAGCAGAATAACTGATTTCTTGGCTGATTTAACTTGTAAAATAAATTTGCAAAATAATTTTATTTTGATTTTGGTTGGTGGCGAAACAAGTTATAAATGTGCAAGTAAAATCGACTCTGTTTATTTGGATGTATTAGACGCAATTTTGCCGGCAGTTCCTTTGTGTAAAGATAAGCACGATAGAATTATTGTTACAAAATCTGGTAATTTTGGGCAAGTAAACACATTGGTTGATATATTAAATTATTTTGATAAACAAAATGAAAACATATAAAATCGCAATCACAACAGGAGACAAAAGAGGAATTGGTAAGGAAATTACCAAAAAAGCTCTTGATATTTTAAAACCAAACAAAGAAGATGTTTTAATTATTGGTGAAAAAATTGATGTTGATTATGATTTTATTGAAGTGAACGAAATTGAAAATGGGACATTTTGTTATAAATCTCTTGAATTAGCGTGTCTTATAGCTAAAGAAGGTAAAATCAAAGGACTTGTTACAGCTCCTGTTTCCAAGTTTGAGCTTCATAAGTCAGGGTTTGAGTTTAACGGTCAAACTGAAATAATTGAGAACTTCTTGTCTTGCGATAATCAAAAAGCACAAATGATATTTATTGCGCAAGATTTAAAGGTTATGCTTTTGACTCGCCACTGCGCCTTAAAAGACGTTAAACTGACTATTGAAAATGTTGTTGAACAAAGTGAAATTTTAAATAATTTTTTAATTGATAAATATCAAATCAAAAACCCTAAAATAGCTCTTTGTGCGCTAAACCCCCATTGTGGCGAAGAAGGAATTTTGGGCAGAGAAGAAATTGAAATATTAAATCCTGCGGTAGAAATTTTGAATAAAAAAAGAATTAATATTTCTAAGCCAATTAGTGCAGACGCTTTGTTTGCTCGAGTTGGCCGTGAATATTTAAATAAAGAAAAATTAAGCTATGACGCAATTTTAGCTTGCTATCATGACCAAGGCTTGTGTCCAATTAAAGCATTGGCTTTCGATAGTGCAATAAATACTACTATCGGTCTTAATATAATTCGCACTTCTCCATCTTCGGGAACTGCTTATGATATTGCAGGAAAAGGAATTGCAAATCCAGATAGCATGGTTGAAGCTATAAAATTAGCATTAAAATTAGGTTAGAGGCAATTTTTTCAACAAAAAATACTTTATATTCTTATAAACACAAAAAGGATATAAATGTTAAATTTTAACGAGTTTCAAGCAGCAGTTAGAACAGGTGAAATCGCACAAAAGAATAATTTATCAAGCGAAGCACCAAAACAACAAGAAAATAAGAATTTAGACGATAAAAAGCTTTTAGTCGCAAACCCTTCAGCTATGGTTGTGAACAAAGGTAAGTACGCTTTGACGCTTGCTGTTACCGCTACTCTTGCTT
>JAZUSV010000048.1:0-4107 GCA_045606885.1 Candidatus Gastranaerophilales bacterium
CTTTATAGACCAGACCAAAAAGTTACCAGAGGCGAATTTTCAACTATGGTAATCAAAGCTTTAGGCTTATACGAAAAAGATGTTCCACAAATCTTTGATTATAAAGATACAAAAGAACATTGGGCACACAGAAATATCCAAGTAGCTTCTTACTATGGTCTTGTAAAAGGATATGGTGATGGCACATTCCATCCAAACGCATTTGTTACAAGAATGGAAGCGCTAAACATTATTTTAAACGCTTTATCACCTGAAAATATGGATTCTGAGCAAGCTAAGCACTTTGTTTCAATCTATAGCGACTATTCAGAAATTCCTGATTGGGCATTAATCGCTGCTGGTCAATGTCAAATGATGGGTCTTGTATACAATACCCCAGGTCACGAAACAACACTTGAACCAAACAGACACGCTGTTCGTGGCGAATTGGCAAGATTTTTATTCAACATGATGGAAGCGGTTAAAGTTGCTCCAAGCGACAAAATTAAAGATGAAATTCCAGCTGAACCAAAGAAAAAATATGCTGAACCTAAAAAAGCAAACGGCTATATTTTAGATAATGTTTACTACGATGAAGAATACGCTGTAATTCCAGAAGGAACAATTCTTCCATTAACAGTTCAAAAATGTATTAACACTAAAACTGCTAAAGAAGGTGAAACATTCATCGCAAGAACTCCGTTCAACTTTGTAACAAGAGAAAAATATGTTGTTATCCCAATCGGTGTTCAAATTGATGGCAAAGTTCACAAAGTTCAAAGACCACACAGATTTATCCAAAACGGATATATGGCTTTAACAACATCAAACATTCTTGATGATAAAGGCAATCCTGATATGAAAATTGTTGCAACTCTTGGAGAAAGAGAAGCAGATATGAGAATTATCAGAAATGACCCTTATTTGACAAGAACAAGATACAATGTTGTACAAGGTCAAAATATGTACATCCACAAAGGTCAAAGAGTTAACTTCGTTCTTTTAGAACCACTAAGAGTTAAAATCTACAATGTGGAAGAACAAATTTAGTTCATAAATACACAAAACAAAAACCTCCGAAAATTCGGAGGTTTTTTATTAATTAAATTTCAGTTTTAAACTTTAGCCATTTCATCAGCTGAAGCATAAACCGCATGACATCCACAATCAACGTGAATAATTTCACCTGTAACACCTGAAGATAAATCAGATAACAAGTATAAACCTGTTTTACCAACATCTTCCAAAGTAACGTTTCTTTTTAGTGGAGCTTTGTCAACAGCAGCTTTTAACATTTTTCCAAATCCATCAATACCTGATGCAGCCAATGTCTTAACAGCGCCTGCTGAAATGCAGTTAACTCTAATACCATATTTACCAACGTTGTCTGCTAAATATCTTGCAGATGATTCTAGTGCTGCTTTTGCTACACCCATTACATTGTAGTTAGCAACGACTTTTTCGCCACCAAGGTAAGTTAAAGCTAAAATTGAACCACCTTCATTCATAATTGGTTGAGCGCAACGAGTTAAAGTTACAAGAGAATAAGCGCTAACGCTCATTGCAATATCCCAGCCTTCTTTAGAAGTGTTAATAAATTCGCCTGTTAAATCTTCACGTTTAGCAAACGCAACAGCATGAACTACGAAATCAATTTTTCCGTATACTTTTTCAAGTTCATTAAATACTGCTTGCACTTCATCTTCTTTTGTAACATCACAAGACATTATAATTTTAGCGTTCATTCCCTCAGCAATTGGACGAACACGTTTTTCCATAATTTCACCAGCGTATGTGAAAGCAATTTCAGCACCAGCTTCATATAATTGTTTTGCAATTCCGTAAGCAATGCCATGAGTGTTTGAAACACCAAATATTACGCCTCTTTTACCGGTCATTATACCCATAGGTAAATCCTCCTTTATCTTTTAATTTAGTAATTATAATACAAATAAAAATATTATGCAAAGTGCTAAAAAGCGCTCTGTGCAAGCGTTAAAGACTAATGTAAACTTTTGTAAAATAAAATATGTTTTCTGCAATTTAAATAAAAAGAAATACTTTATTAAGATGACAGTATTTAATAGCCTAGTATAGAGAGAAGTTATGACAGAAGTTGAACTTAACGCTTTATTTAACATTTCCCCAGAAAAAGTTAAGAACGTTTACGCTACAAACACGATTAAAAGCCAAGAAGAAATTCGTCGTATTGTCCGAATTTTCAATATTGCGCAAGATCAAAGAAAAACTTCAAAAAAGATTTCAGCACGAGGTTTAGCAGCATTTAAGGCAATTTTAGTAAGCAACAATTAAAGAATTAATTGTGTCAGTTTGAGCAATTACCCTTTTTTCTTTAATATGATTATGAACTTGTCTACAAGCTCGTTTAACATCATTGACATTCTGCGATAGTCGAGAATTGTAAAATCGATTGTTTCCGTTTCGAAAAGTCTTTTTTGCTCTCCGTCAGTAATCGTTAAACGCACCAATACATGCTCTATTCCATCATATTCAATCGCCATAGAAGCACAAACATCGCCTGAAGATACGCTAAATAAAGACTTTGTGCCGGTATATGAATTAATTGCAAACTCGTGCCCTTTAATTCTTAAAATATTTTCATATTTTTTGAATACAGGGTCAACAACGACTTTTAATTTACGCATATACGCTTGATTAAATAATTTGATACTATTTTTGTCAAATGCAGACTGCACCTCAACAGGAGCACTCGCAGGAGCGATATTTTCTTCAAGCTCCATTGCATCTTGTTTTGCAATAATTTCACTTGTAGTTTTAAAATTCATTGTTTGTTTCTTTTCTGAAACATAAAAATCAGAAGCAACAATTAAAGAATTTGTATTTTCGCATGCTTTTTCTAATGCTGCAGATAAAGCATCTTTTATATCTTCAAAAGTTTGGTCTTGAACTTCAACCACGCCAGCGTTTGCGCCTGAATCTATACCAAGATTATTATTAATACGTTCAAAAACACTATATGCACCATTTAGTTTTGTTTTTTGAAGATACACGTAAAATTGGGCAACGTCTTTTATAACAACAGAATCGTTAATACGAATTGATTTTTTGATTATTGTTATGGAGTCTTTTGGATTTTTGTAATTTGGATATTTTTTATCTGGCGAAATTAAAAGAATACAAGCTCTTTGAGAATATTTTTTAGATTGAGCTATTTCATTTCTCAAATATTCATCACAATATTTTTGAGTGTATACTCCTGTTTCACCTTGAACAATTCCTAAATTTGTTAAGAATGAAATTCGAGATTCTATACTTAAATTCAATTCATTTCTTTGCAAGCACCAAATAACACGAATTAACAATTCGTAATCGATAATAGGCATAAATAAAACATCGGTTATGCCTGAATCAAAAGCCTCAATTACGGTTTCTCTTGAACAATTTTCATTAATCAACAAAATTGGAAGATTTTTGTATACATCAAGTTTTTTTATTTTTTTAATAAGACTTATAGCACGAGAATTATTGTTGTCACAGTGCAAAATCAACACATTTGGGTTAAAACCGTCAAACATATTTTGCGCTTCTTCAACAGAACAAGATTTAATTTTATCCAAATTTCTTAAAAGAACAAGCTTTTGCGAAATTTGATTAACCAACTCCTGTCTATCACTTACTATTACAACGGTATTTACGTCGGCCATGTAACTTAATATAACTCCAAAATAACTTCTCTTATTTCAACGATACTACAAAACATTTTTTTTGTAAAAAACTTTACAAAAATACTAAAACAGAGCCACCAAAAGTGACTCTGTTTTATTTTACACATTATTAATATTTTTTAAATAATAATGACGCATTTTGTCCGCCAAAACCAAAAGAATTTGATAAAGCATATTTTACATTTGCACTAATTGCTTTATTTGGAACATAATTTAAATTTGCAACTTCAGGGTCTTGCTCTTCTAAATTAATTGTAGGCGGAATAATGCCTGTTTCGATTGCTTTAATACAAACAATACTTTCAGCAGCGCCCGTTGCACCAATCATATGTCCATGCATAGATTTTGTTGAAGAAACTTTTAAATCTTTATTTGTTTCTAAATCTCCAAAAACTTTTGCAATAGCGTTGGATTCTGCAAT
>JAZUSV010000049.1:0-1914 GCA_045606885.1 Candidatus Gastranaerophilales bacterium
TACTGATGAAAATGGAAATGAACAATTTTGGACATATTCAAAAAAAGACGGCGTTCCAACAAAATCTAGAAACATAACAAGTTCGGTTAACGGTTTTGTTGATAGCTCTGCCGTGGGTTATGAAATCAAAGGTTTCAATGGTGACTATGTTTTGATTGCAAACTTATATTCATCAGATCCATTTTCTGGAAATGAATACACAGAAGTTGTTTTTAGGTTGATTTCAATTAAAAATCCAGAAATGCCAAGAGAAATTTTTAGATTTGACACTCGTGGAAAAGAATATACAATGTATGATGATTTCTTCGTTTTGAAAGACAATTATTTTGCAGTTGCATATTATAGTGAATTTAATATTAGCAGGTTAACAGCTAATTGGAATGTTTATTACTATAGCTATAGTGATGCGTTTATTAATCAAGAGTATGAATATCAAAATAATTCTGTTAGTGGAATCAATGTGCAACTCGAAGAAGAAAATTTTAAGTGGCAATTCAATAACAATGGTTTTTATATCCTAAATGAAGGGGAATATAGTTATTATTCAGTTAGCAAAAATGGCTTTGTTAAAATTGAAAAAGAAATTGAACTAAACAACAATTCAGAAATTGACGTTGATTATCGTTTCATTGAAATTTCAACAGATAGAATTTTGGTTGAAAAGGTTGATTATATTGAAGCGGTTTCAGAATTAACACCAAACACAATCAAAGAAGAATCAAGAACGCAAGCTGGTGTGTTCACTCATGCAAACTATAGTTATGAACTTTATGACACAAGTGGTTATAGTGCAGAAGTTGTGTCATTAGAAACAAAAAATGGTTATCCAAAACTTGCAAGTTCACCAAAAGCATTTGAAATGATTGATGATCACTATGTGATTGTGTATCAAAAAGTTGGCAGTGATAGAATGCTCGAGAAAAAATATGTTGTTTCATATTTTGACAAGAACCAAAATGAAGTGGCAAGCTTTGAAACAACTCTTGAAAATGAACATATTGTTTATGCAAGTTCAAACACTTTTGTGACAGAACAAAACATCTATCAACCAAAAAACAGCATTAAAATGTCAAATCTTTTCGATTTTTCAGGCAAAGATTATGTGATTGATTCACGTCAAACATTCAATCAAGACTATTTGATTTTAACAAATCTTGCTCAAACCAAAGCGGGAATCATTGATGTTTGGGGCAATGTATTGATTGACCCAACAACAAGTGAATATAACAAAATTGTTGAAATTGTGGGCAGTTATTGTTTTGCACAAATAAATTCAACTGAAACATGCATTGTTAATTTAAAAACATTGGCGAAACCAAAGCAAATTGCAAATTATGTTGTTTCAAACGCCACAGGTAAAGGCACTGGCCTTGTGACAACAAAAAATGTGTCACTTCAACAATATGAACTTAAAAATATGAATGGTGCAAAACTTTTGGATGGCTATGATATTCTTAACTTCAACACACCAAACACACTTGCAGGTCATGAAGTTTTGGAAGTTGTCACCACTAAAGACAGGTCAAAACCAAGCCATTATATTATCTTTAAAGAAGTTAACAAAAACGAAACAAGTTCTTATGTTAGTTATGCATTTTCTGTGTCTAACGGTCAAGATTTGTCACCAGTTGCCGACACGTATGCAACATCGGTTGATTTTACTGCCAAGTATTGGAATGACTATTATGGTGAAGAAGATATAATTGGAACTGCGTCTGTAACTCAAGCAAGACACCCAACAGTAACCGCTCAATTGAAGGATAGTTGGTATACATATGCTGGAAGTATATATATAAGAACTTCTGACAATGGCTCTCAGCTTGGAATTCAAGATTTAAATTTTAGATGCTATATGGCGTCTATAGATTATCCAGTAACTTCTCCAAAGTGGACATATGAGTTGGGATACAACGT
>JAZUSV010000050.1:0-3178 GCA_045606885.1 Candidatus Gastranaerophilales bacterium
CTAAACCTCTTGTTAATTTTCAACAACAATTTCAAGGTACTGCGGATAATGGAATTCGCCCTAACTATATTTTAACCGGTCTTTTGTATTGGCAACCCGGAGAAAATACAATTTTTGGTACTATGACCAAATTAAAAGCTCAAAATGAGAAAATTAAGCAGAGAAAATTAGAGTTTGAAAACAAATATAGAAATATTAAACAAGGAATAATTGATTCTCGCTCAACTTCTATTTTTAACGAAAAACAAATGAGAATTAATAAACAAAGAATGGAGTTTTCAAAAGAAAGTGTTAAGCTTGCCATGTTGCGTTTTAATTACGGTAAGGGTATTTTGCTAGATATCATACAAGCGCAAAATGAGGCAACTCAATCTAGAATTGAGTATGTAGCTTCAGTTATTCGCTATAATGTTTCTCAGGCAGAATTGTTGTTTGATAGCGGAATTATAAACGAAGATGTAATTATAAAAAATTACAAACCATAAAAATAAACCTTTTAGTCAACTTGTCAAAAAGTTCATTTCTTATTATACTTTTTTTGTAAACGAGTTAAGGAGATAATAAATGAAAGTTATTATTGAAGACGGTTGCATTGGATGCGGCGCTTGCGAATCATTTTGTGCTGATGTATTTAAAGTTGAAGATGTTTGCACAGTAGATGAATCTAAAATTGCAGGCAACGAAGATTGCGTTAAAGATGCTGCAGATGCTTGTCCTGTAAGCGTTATCAATGTAGTTGAATAGTTTTATATTCTAAAGATTAAACACTCCCTTTTGGGAGTGTTTTTTATGCATTCATACTTAATTCTTTTTTCTTTTTGTGTTTATCTACGGCTTTATCTACACCTTTAACACCCATTGCTACTGCTTCACCAAATGCAAAACCGGTAATTGCACTTGCAAGACCTGAAATGTTTTTAATACCGCCAATGAATGAAAATGCCATTGCTGATAATAGTTGTACACCGATATCAAGGAAAATTGATTTCTTTTCTTCTTTAGTGTCAGCAGTTGCAATTGCCCCACCTAAAAGTCCAGCTGAACCTACCATACCTAATACATCAACAGAAGCATTTCCAAGGTGCAAATCACGAACTTTTTCAATCGTTTTTTCGCTACCTTTTGTTAAAATTTTGTTCATTTCACTTAAGTCGTTTGCCAATTCTTCAGATAGTAAATCTAAATATTTATCGTTAATGCATTCGTTGGTGGCAACATTTTTCAAAACTCCATCTGGATTTGTTAATTTTGCTGCTTTTGCATGTAATTCCATATTTATTTGCGCTTGTTCGCCAATGAAAGAATCTCTCTTTTCTTCCATTATTCTTCTTAACTGAGTTGCTAATTCTTTAAGTGCATGACTTCTTTTTTCTGGGTTTGCTGAATATAAATCATCTGAAAGTTTTATATTATCAGGCAAGTATCCTGATATGCCTTTAGCAAAGTTTTTGTAAACACCAGCACTTCTAAGATTTTCATCGGCAATGATTTCTTTTGTGCCGTTTTCCCATAATGTCGCAAAGCCATTTTTCATTCTAGACTTGAAGCTAACGCCTTCTTGCTTTTTGAAGCCTTCAAACAATACTTCGCTAATTCTTCTACCTTTAGGAGCGACATTCTCTCCTACGGCTTCACTCATTCCTTTATACCAAGTTTCATAAGTTGGAATTTGTTTAATACCTAAATTATTTAAATAAGATAATATGCTTGCGTGGTGCTTATCAAACTTTCTTAAGTTTTCAGCTCTTGAAAGATTTTCATATCCTTTTCTTATTTTTGTATCAACTTTTATTGTTTTGATTTTTTTTGAAAATTGAGTCCAAATATCATTTTTTAAAGCATCAAAATTCATAAAAAGATTTATAAATTTTTGCGCATGTGGGCGCACTTTGTTTGCGACATTACTGTTGCTAATTTGTTCTATTGCTTCTTGTGGAGTAATTTTCTTTTTCATTAAACCAAAAGCAACGCTACCAATTAACCCTAAGCCTGTTAATCCTGTAAAGGCATAAATTAAAATTTTATTTTTTTTCTTTTTTGCTTGTTTTTGTTTTGCTTTTTCGTCGTTGTAATATTGGACTTTATCAGTTTCGTATGCATTCAAAAGATAAGCCTTGTTGCCTTGGCTATCTGAGTTTTGGAATTTTTGATAGATTTGTTTATTTGAATCTATCGCATTTGTCATATTTCCGAACACTTGCATATTTATATAAAAACAATTTTGCGGCAAATATTGCTATTTGTTTTTCTTCTTTTTCTTTTTGTTTAATTCTTTATTTTTTGCAATTTCTTTTAAATCAGATTTTGCATTGTCAATTGAATATTTCGCAATAGGACGTTTTGTTTTTCTATCATAAAAAATTAGCCAATGCTTAGCTTTTTTATCGTTAACATTGAAAGATAATTTGCCGACAACTCTATCTCCAGGATTTATTGTTTTAAACCACAAAGATGTGTCTCCAAAAGGGCTTGGGAAAAATACTTGTTCTGTGTTTGTTGCAAGTGCTATATCAAATGTTGAAAAAGAATATTCTGAATAATTATCTATTCCTAATGATAGTGTAATTGTGTTTTCTATTCCAAATGGGTCTTTTTCTACGGTCACTGAATTTATTCTTACTTTTAAACCTTCAAGGAATAATTCTTCTTGCCTAAAGGCATCACGAGTAAAAACAGGCATATCAATTGATGAATCAACTTTGATTTTTAATTCATCCCCTGGTTTTATCATAAAACCATTACCTTTTTTGATGATTGCAGCAGTTAAACCAACAACACCGCCAATTGCCGCTCCGCCTGCTAAAGTGTAACCATTTGAAGCAACTGCAGCGCCAAGACCAAGTGTATTTAGTGCAACAAAACCACCCGCAACACCACCTAAGAGTGTGTATCCTGCGTGTCGACCTATTGCTTTAGCTGTGCCTTTTGCAAGGTTTTCTTTGGTTGAAAGTGATGCTTGAATTGGTATTTCTCTGCCATCTGGTGTAACCATATAATCAAAATCGACGTTTATATAGCCATCTCGACCCATATTTTTAGGATTTTCAATTATTTTTACAATTCCATGGACAATTGTTCCACTTGGAATTATAACGCCTTTTTCTGTTTCAACATCAGATGTTACTTCTGCAAAAAATTCATCGCCTTCAAGGGTGTAACCTAAGTCGGATCGTAGCCA
>JAZUSV010000051.1:0-5505 GCA_045606885.1 Candidatus Gastranaerophilales bacterium
ATAAATAGTGTTGACAAATGGTATATAATAATAAAAAAGGAGTATTAGTATGTTTACAAGATTTTGTTTTATGATGTTAGTTCTTGTTGGTATTGGAATACATATTCAAAACAATACAGATTTTGGAAAAATTAAACAAGATGCTATGAATGCTATGAAAAAAGAAAAAACAATTAACACTGTTAACACTTCAAGAGCAAACGAACAATCAAGAGTTGATAGTGCAATAAATAGATAAAATTTAACCCTTGCAAATTGCAAGGGTTAAATTTTGTAAAAAAACTGTTATAAAATGCATAAAAATGTACTATAAACTATCTTTTTATGAGAGAATTTGTGTAAAAAACTTAAAATATATTAAAGGGCGGAATTATTATGGGAAATGAAATTAGAGCAATTATTCTTGGAGCCGGAAAAGGTACTAGAATGAAGTCTAATTCTCCGAAGGTTTTACACGAAATTTTTGCTAAACCTTTAATTGGATGGGTATTAGATTCTATTAACAAACTGCCTTACGAAGCCGAAAGCATTGTTGTTATCGGTCATGGTGCGCATGATGTTGAAGAATATTTAAATCATAATTACAAATATGTAAAAACAACTCTTCAAAAAGAACAATTAGGAACAGGTCATGCTGTAGCGCAAGCAGTTCCAATGTTGTCTGGATATAGCGGAACGGTTATTATCACTTGTGGTGATACACCTTTGTTAACTACAAAAACGTTAAAAAACTTGATTAAATACCATGAGGAGCATTTCTCTGATTTAACTGTTATGACAACAGTTTTTGACAATCCAACAGGATATGGAAGAATTTTGCGTAGCACAAGCAATGAAGTAATGAAAATTGTTGAAGAAAAAGACGCAAGCGAAACAGTTAAGGAAATTAAAGAAGTAAACACAGGCGTTTATTGTCTTGATTGGTCAAAAATTAAAAAAGCCTTTAGCGAGCTTAAAAATAACAATGCGCAAGGTGAATATTATTTAACAGATATCATCAAATGGGCAAGAGAAAATAAATTAAAAGTATTGGGATACGAAGCAAAAGATAACGAAGAAATCTATGGAATTAATTCAAGACAAAATCTTGCCGTTGCTTCAAATTTAATGAAAAGAAGGTATTTAAACGAATTGATGACAAAAGGAGTTACCATAGTTGATCCTAACTCAACTTATATCTCTCCTGAAACAGAAATTGGCGAAGATACAATTATTTATCCAAACACTTATATTGAAGGAAAAAATAAAATTGCTAAGAATTGTAAAATTGGTCCAATGGCTCACCTTAGAGGCAATTGCGAGGTGGGTGAAGGGTCAAAAATTGGTAATTTTGTTGAATTAAAAAACGCAAAAATAGCAAAAAAAACTAATGTTTGTCATTTAAGTTATATAGGTGACGCTGAAATAGGCAACCATGTAAATATCGGTGCAGGAACAATTTTTGCAAATTACAATTCAATTACAAAAGAAAAGAAACGTTCAAAATTGGAAGACAATGTATCAATAGGCTCTAATTCGGTAATTGTTGCACCGGTACAAATTGGTGAAGGCGCATTGATTGCAGCATCAAGTTGTATCACAAAAGACGTAGAAAGTCAGTCATTAGCGATGACTCGTGGGCACCAAAAAGAAATTAAAAATTGGGTCAAAAATTATAAGGAGACAAATTAAATGAATCTTGAACTAGAAACTGAACTTAGTGAATTGAAAAAAATTCTCCCAACGCATGATATTAAACTTTTTTCTGGTCGTTCAAACAATGTTTTAGCACAGGAAATTGCAAAATATTTGGGAACAAGTTTAGAGCCAATTACAATCAAAGATTTTTCAGATGGCGAAATATATGTCCAAATTCAAGATTCAGTTCGTGGCGATGATGTTTTTATAGTTCAACCAATTTGTTCTCCTGTTAATCAAAATTTGATGGAATTGTTAATTCTTTTAGATGCTTTCAAGCGTGCAAGTGCTAAATCTATTACTGCCGTTATTCCTTATTATGGCTATGCAAGACAAGACAGAAAAGCGTCAGGTCGTGAAGCAATTACAGCAAAACTTGTTGCTGATTTGTTGACTCAAGCAGGTGCAACTCGTGTTTTAACAATGGATTTACATACAGGTCAAATTCAAGGTTTCTTTAATATTTTAGTTGATCATATTTATGCAACTCCTGTAATCGTAAATTACGTTAAAAATATCGATTTAGAAGGTGCTGAGCTTGTTTGTGTTTCTCCTGATATGGGTGGTGTTAAGAGAACAAGAGCTTTGGCTAAACAAGTTGGCGCTCCGATTGCAATTATTGATAAACGTCGTGATAAACATAATAGCGCAATTGCTTGTAACATCATTGGGGATGTTAAGGATAAAGTTTGCGTAATGTTTGATGACATTATCGATACAGCAGGAACTATCTGTGAAGCAGCAAGAATGTTAAAAGAGCAAGGTGCTCGAGATGTTTATGTATGTGCAGTTCACCCTGTATTCTCTGGACCTGCACTAGAGCGTCTTGAAGCAGCTCCAATTAGAGAAGTGATTGTTACAAATACAATTCCTATGAGAGATACTGTAATTCCTGAAAAAATTAAACAAGTTAGCGTAGCTCCACTTTTAGGTGAAGCAATTTCAAGAATTCATGATGATAAATCAGTTTCGAGTTTGTTTGGTTTTGAAATAGAGTATAAATCCTAAGCCGAGCGAGCTTAGCGCAAGCTTAGCAAGCGACGGCGAAGGCAAAAGGATGTGAAGCTCGCAGACGGCTGCGATGAGCAGGCGGCAAGAGCGGAAGCTGGACTAAGGCGACGTAAGAGTTTGCAATGGCAAACTCCACAGGAGCAATCCTAAGCCGAGCGAGCTTAGCGTAAAACAAGGAAAGATTGATGCAAACAACACAAGAACAATTAAATAAATTAAAGCTGGAAGTACAAAATTGTACAAATTGTTCGTTGTGTGGAAAAAGAAATAATATAGTTTTTTCTGACGGGTGCGAATGTGCGCCCGTTATGTTTATTGGAGAAGCTCCTGGGCAAAATGAAGATAATACAGGCATTCCTTTTGTTGGTAGAGCAGGACAACTTCTTAGAAAGTTTATGCTTGAAGTTGGTTTTGGGGAAAATGATTTTTACATTGCAAATACGCTAAAATGTCGTCCGCCAGAAAATCGCAAACCAACAAAAGAAGAAAAAAAGGCCTGCGCTTATTTTTTAGAAAAACAAATTGAGCTAGTAAATCCAAAAATAATAGTTTTAGTTGGCTCAACTGCACTAGAAAGTTTTATTTTTGATAAAAAATTAACCATAACAAAAGCACGAGGGCAAATTTTTGAAATTGATAATCGAAAATTTATCCCAATTTTTCATCCGTCTTATCTTTTAAGATATCATTCAATGGAAATCGGCAGCCCAAGATATTTGTTTAAAAGCGACCTTGAAATGATAAAAAAAATGATTGTTGAGGGCTAAGATGAAAATTACTAACGATGCAATGAATTTTAAAGCGAATAAAATGTCCCAAATGCAAGCTGGATATGTTGAAAGAGAATTAAAAAAAGCAAAAAATGTAGACATTGTTTGCCACGATATGACAGATAGAGATGGAGCAAATTCAGCGTTAGCTATGTGGGAGTTTTTAAACGCTAGAGGAATTAGCTCAAGAATTATAATGGCTCAAAAAACACCAAAATCCCTTGGTTTGAGAAATTATGACTGCAATATTATTCAAGCAAGCAACAAAGATGAAATAGAAAAAATAATTCCAGATATTGCTTTTTGTGTTGATTTTGGTGCAAAAGATAGGGTATCGCCAAATGTTTTAGAACATATACAAAATTCAAAAAAAGTTATGGGCTTTGATCATCATAGCGAAGTAGATATTGCAAATGGCAACTATATGCAACTTAGAAGAACGTTGTTAGACAACGAGTGTGTAACTTCAAAAGTTGATTTTTATTCAGATACAACTGCAAAATCGGCAACAAGTGTAATTTATAGATTTTTTGAGGCGTTAGGCGAAGAAATAGATAATTCAAAAGCTTATGATTTATTTTTAGGTTTAGCTGATGATGCCACAAAGAAAGGTCTTGTTAAGTGTGACGGCGCAAGAGGAATAATTGAGGCACAAGACAAATTAATTAAAGATGAAAATGCTTACGAGATATATCAAAATTTAAAAGATAAATTAACCCAAGAACAAGTTTCTAAAATAGCAAAAACAATTGATTTAATGTCTTCTTTGACTTCTGAGCAAAAAGAATTTAAAAACTCTTTGCAAGATAGGACAAAGCTTAGCCAAAATGGCACGATTGCTTATGTTGAAATTTCACCTGACGATGAAGAATGGAAAAGTTTAGGTGGAGACAACACAATTACAAGTACAATTTTAAACAGACACAGACAAAGCATATTATCAAGCGAAAAATATGAAAATGTGCAAGCAGCAATTGTTTTTTACGAGGCAAATGGGAAATATCGCTTAAGTGCACACGCAAGAAATGAAAATCTTTTAGACTTTTTTAATTATGTTGATAAAAAAGCAATTCCAAATTTTAGCCAAAATTCAGGAGGTCACGTTAACCGTGGTGGCGGAAGCATACGCTCGATTGAGGCGAATGAGTGTAAAAAATGGGTTGAAAAAATCCTTTCTTGTGATGACTTTTTTGAAAAATGCTAGCTAGCTAGAAAAATTGCTCACTAAGTCTGCTCCTGTGGAGTTTTGTAAACAAAACTCTTACGTCGCTCATCTAAGGTATTCGTGCTTGTCGCCTGTTCAACACAGCCGCCAGCGCACCTCACACAGCAAATGCTCGTTCGCATTTTTCAAGCTAAGAGCTAGCTAGAAAAATTGCTCACTAAGTTTACAAAATTTATTTTTTCGGTATAATGTATAAGGCAAATTGATTAATTCTAAAGAATTATTTTCTTGGATATAATTATATTTGTGTTAATATTCTAATAAGAATAAACAGTAGTTAGTATTAAAAGGATTAAATTATGGCTTTACCAAACGTAGCTTACTTTTCAATGGAAATCGCAATTGACCAATCCTTAGCAACATATTCTGGTGGTTTAGGATTTCTTGCGGGTTCTCACATGCAATCAGCAGGTTACTTGCAAATGCCAATGGTTGGCGTTACTATGCTATGGTCTTATGGTTATTATGACCAAAGAATCGATGAATCAGGTAACGTTGAAGTTGCATATATTAGAAAGCACTATGATTTCTTAACAGATTTAAATGTTTCAACAACTGTTAAAGTGTTTGGCGAAGATGTTATCGTTAAAGCATATAAAGTTGAAGCTGAATTATTTGGCACATGTCCAATTTATTTATTAACAACAGACGTAGAAGGCAACAGTGAATGGGCTAGAAAAATCTCTCACAAATTATATGATGGAGATGAAAAAATCCGTGTTGCTCAAGAAACAGTTCTTGGTGTAGGTGGTGTTAGAATTCTTCAAGCTGTTGGATATCCAAGTCGGATCGTAGCCATGTCGTTCTGTGGGCCAAGGAGTT
>JAZUSV010000052.1:0-3014 GCA_045606885.1 Candidatus Gastranaerophilales bacterium
ATCCAAATATGCTAAAGTCCATTCATGAAGTACGGCATCAGAATCATTAATGTCTATAGAATCTTTATAACGAGACAAAAATTCACACAACTCTTCTTTTTGTTCAGCGGTGAACATTTTTTGCGTATCTTTTAAAACATATTCTTGAAGTTCATCTACAGAATACTTTAGCGCATATTCCTGTGCTATATCAGATGCAAATCCCTTGTCTATGCATTTTTGATATTTTGATAGAAAAACATCAACGCTGTCTGTGGTAGAAAAACGCATACTGCAGCTCAGCTTTTCTGGATTTTTTAAACCTAGCTCTTTAAATTTAGGATAAGCATATTCGGATACTTCTAAATTAATACCCCACTTTGCAATCCCACGAGCATTTTTTTCATCAAATCCAAGTTTTAATAAGTGATTGTAATTAACATCAAAATCATTTGAACAAACAAAAGTTGTACCGTCTTGTAAAGTCCATATCTCATTTTTGCCCACTTTTTCAATTTGTGTACCATTACTTAAAGTTTTTACTTCAGTGTCTGCTGAAACATTATCAATTGGATTAGTATCTAAATTTGAAGACAACTCTTCAGTTTGCTTAACAGGGGTTTCAATTTCAGATACTAATTCATCATTCACAAAATCTTGTGACAATGTTTGTACTTGTTCTTTAGAGGTTGCATCTTCTACCACAGATAACGCTAAAGCATTATTATAATCAGCAACCCCTTGAGCAAGCCAAGCATAAATTTTTGCATTATCATCCGCAATTTCTTGCGGAATTTCATCTTTTGCAACGTTAATTACGCTATCTCCAATAGTCACTTTTAAACTACCGTCAGAATTTTCAACAATTGCATTATCAATAACGTTTTTTGCAATTTTATCGTTGATTGCACCACTTAAATTATCTAAACCTTGAGCCAAATTTGGAGTATAAGTATGCGCTAAATCAGAAATTACACCGCCAAATTTAGAGCTAGAATCTGAAACAAAATTACTAACTGCCTTACCTGCGGCAGTTTGCCCTAATTCTCTGCCAATTTTACCTGCAGCACTGAAACCTGTGGAAATCAAAGGAGATGCAATTGCTCCACCTTTAGCGCCATACCACATTTCTTCGGGAATATCTTCAAATCTTCCTTCGGCCAATGCTCTTGCAAAACCATCAGTTGCACCAGATAATGCACCGTCAGTCACCATATTTGTGCCTTTTGCAAAAACAACCACGCCTTTTTCAAACAGTTGTCTGCCTACAGATTTTAGCGCAACTTCAGCACTTTCCTCGACAACTTCTTCAACAACTTCTCCGGCTGTAACTCTAAAAGCAGTTTTTGCTGTTGTTTCAAGGGCTTCCATTCCGGCAGCCTTCATAATACCCGTACCAACAGCACCAGCAGCACCGTTTGAAATTGGACCCATTGCACCATTTATTGAACCTGTTATAAGGTCATAGCCAAAATCTTTCAAGCCATATTCTTTTTCATTTCCAATGCAATCAGAAGCTTTAATTGCAGTTTTAACAAGAGCACCTGTTCCAGCAGCAAGACCAATTCCTGCTGCAACCATTCCTAAAGAAGCACCAGCCGTAAAAGGTGCAGCACAAATACCAATAGCACTACCAAGCGCCACAACACCAACGGCAGCAATACCTGAAACAATATCACCTACAACATCGGTGCACATTTTTTGACCTTCGGAATAATTTGCTAGTTTTTCTCCGGCCTTTGAATTGTTTTTTAAATTGGATTCGCCATTTGCAAAAGCTGTTAATTCTTCAACTGTTAAATCTTTGCCTGTAATACTTTTATATGTTGTTGCTAAATCTGCTTCACCATTTTTTAATTTTTCTATTTGTTCTTTAGCGTTTTTTATCTCTTGTTGAGTTTTGTTTGATGAAGCACCAAGCCCTGTCCAATTTTTAATCCAATCCCAAGAACCAGAAATCCAGCCATTTTGTTCCTTAACAGAACTTAGCTCGTCCTCAAGAGTCTTAACTTGATTTTCTAGTTCAAGAATAAGGGCGTTTTGAGTTTCTTCATCTAAAGAATTTTGCAAAGTTTTTACTTGAAGTTGAGTTTCGTATCTTGTTTTGTCAAGCTCAACACCCATAATTTGCGCATAAACAGCTTCTATTTTACTTGGGTCTTTTTCTAAACCTGAAAGCGCAAGCTCCAATTCTTCAATTTCTTTTAATTTTGCCTTATCTCCGCCGCCAAATAAACCTTTTGTCCAATTCCAAGCCGAAGTCAACCATCCTCTTGATTCTTGAGAATTTTCTAATTCTTGCTTTTTTCTTTCAATTTCAAGACGCATTTCTTCAATTAATAGAGCTTGTGCTTCTTCATTTGTCACATCAAACTCATACGCAGTTGAATTTGCATTTCCTTGATTTAAAAAATAATTTTGCTCATCAGAAGTAACAACAGGAGTTTCACTTGGAGTAGAAACACCTGTCGAATATATATAAACATCGGGTTTTATATAATCTTCGGGCATATTTTTTCCTTAAATACACACAAAATAGTTATCGTCAAATTAAAACTATTCTTGAAAGAACAACCAAAATTTTATGTATACTTTTACAATTGTTTACAAAATGCTATAATACAAATATAAAGGAGATTTTTATGGCTAGAATTTTAATTTCGATGAAAGATAATTTTTTAAAATCAATTGACGAAATAGCGCAAATCGAACAGAGGACACGCTCTGAACTAGTCAGAGAAGCCCTTAGAGCATATCTTAAAAAAGCAAAAACAAAAACACCTAAAAATGCTCAACAAAATGCTACTTTGCTTGAGAATTTGCTAGATTAATTTGATAAACTTGAATTTCAAGAGGCTCTAATTCAACCTCAATGTTATCTTGATTTAATTGAGGATGTTTTTTGGTGTTAATCAATAAAAACAAATTTTCTTTAATCAAATATTTTGATTTAACGCTTGCCTTTTGATTTTGATTTTCATCCAATGACGCTATAACAACAAGTTCTTTTTTATCATTCACTATAGAATAAGCTA
>JAZUSV010000053.1:0-3885 GCA_045606885.1 Candidatus Gastranaerophilales bacterium
AATAATGAAACAAATTTAATTGTGCAATCTCAATTAGGCAATAAAACGGCACTTGAACAGTTGTTAAAAAAAATTCAAAGTCGAATTTATAACTCAATATATCGTTTTAAAAATGATGAAATAGATATAAACGACATTGCTCAAAATGTTTCTATTAAAGTTGGAGCTAAAATTAAACAACTTAAAAATCCAAAGCAATTTAATCAATGGCTTAAAAAAATCGTTGTTAATTCTTGTAATGATTACTTTAGGAAAACAAAAAAAGAAAAGGGTGAAATAAGGCTAGATTCAGTAGATAATTCGTTTATTTCTTTAATTCCTGATGATACTTCAAATCCACAAGAGTTGACTTTGAATAACGAATTAAATTACATAATCAGAACATCAATCAAAAACTTGCCAATACATTACAAAATCCCAATAAAATTGCGAGAAATTGACGGACTGACTTACGAAGAAATATCAAATTTGACAAATTCTACAATTGGAACGGTTAAATCACGAATAGCAAGAGCAAGAGCAAAAATTAAAGATGAATTAGATAAATATAGAAAAGAATAATTATTCTACTGCAATGCCGTTTGCTTTAAGAGTTTCAATGAAGTTTTGAGCAACAGATTTTTGAACATCTTGTGGCACAACTCGCAACAACTCAACTGTTTTTGAAATAACAGGGTCTTTATCGTACCAGCGTGAACCGCCGTTTAATGGCTTAACCATTTGATAATATTTTTCAATTGCTTCTTTTGAAACTTTTTTTTCAAGATTGCTTAAAAAAATCGCAGCTTGTTCTTTTAATTCTTCTTGATAATCTTTTAAAATGTTGATTAATTTTAAAAGCTCAGGATCGTGGTCATACCATCTTTTATACTCTTGAGACATTTGTATCGCCCTCATAAATTCTTTTTGCGTCTATGTTTAGACCTTGTAACTTTTCAACAAAATTTTCATACCCTCTATCAATATGAGATAAGGCGCCGATTTCTGTTTCGCCACGAGCGGCTACAGCAGCTGTAACTAATGCGGCACCTGCTCTTAAATCTGTTGAAGCAACTTGGGTTCCAACCAAGCATTCAACACCTTTAATAATAGCGTGTTTTTTGTTTAAAATTATATTCGCACCCATTTTCCATAATTCGTTTACATGCATAAAGCGGTTTTCATATAAACTTTCGGTTACGACTGAAATACCGTCAGCACAACATAATAGCGCCATAGCTAATGCTTGAAGGTCGGTAGGAAAACCAGGATAAGGTTGAGTAATGAAGTTCATTGGTTTTAATCTTTTTGTGTTTGAAACCTCCATTGTATTTGGGTCTAAAAGTTTGATATTGGCACCCATTTCAAGAAGTTTTCCTGTAAATAATGTAAGATGATTTGGGAAAATATTTTTAATTATTCCTGTACCTTTTGAAGCTATAATGATACTCATGAAAGTCCCTGCTTCAATTCTATCAGGCAGAGTTGTATATTCGCATCCTCTTAAGTCGGATTGCTTTACGCCTGTAATTGCAATTTGACTTGTGCCAGCGCCGTCGATTTTTGCACCCATAGACCTTAAAAAGTTTGCTAAATCAACAATTTCAGGCTCTTGTGCAGCATTTTGTATAATAGTTACGCCGTTAGCCGTAACTGCAGCCATCATGACATTTTCAGTTGCGCCAACAGAAGGTATATCAAAACAAACGATTGAACCGTTTAATTGTTTTGCTTTAGCAACAACATATCCGTCATCAATCGTGCATTCGCAACCAAGTGCCTCTAAACCTTTAATGTGAAAATTAACTCTTCTTTCGCCTATTTTACAACCGCCAGGAAGAGCCACACGAGCCTCGTTTAAGCGTCCAACTAATGAGCCAAGCACGCAAAAACTTGCACGCATTTTTGAAACATATTCTTTAGAAGCAGTGCAACTTGTAAGGTTTTTTGAGTCGATTTCAATTTTTTTTAGTTTTTTATCGTAAGTAGTTTTTGCCCCAAGTTCGTTTAAAACTTCAAGCATAATATCAACATCGGAAAGATTTGGAACATTATAAATAACGCATTTATCTTTACACAAAAGAGAAGCAGCCATAAGCTTTAGAACCGAATTTTTAGCTCCACTTATAGTTACTTCGCCTGATGTTGGATTTGAACCTTTTATTATTAACTTTTCGCTCAAAATAATTCCTCTACTAACTGATTTTATTATAAATTTCAACTATTTGAAAGTTTAGCGGCAAAAAATAAAATTTTTGTAGGATATTATTTATCGCTTTTTTTATCAATTACTTTTGCGTCAATAACTTTTGCATCAACTACCTCAGAAGTATTGTTTTTTTGTTTTTCTTCAATTTCAAGCTGTTTGTTGATAATTAGCGTTTGGAATATTTGGAAAATATTACTTGTAACCAAATACAATAAAGCACCAGCTGGAATTGGAATAAATACAAATGTTAAGATAATCATGATTGGCATAAAAGTACCCATTGTTTTTTGCATAGCAGCTTGTTGTGGGTCAAGATTTTTGTTTTGTGTTGTTGCCATCATAATTTTTTGAGATAACCATATTGTTAAACCAAACAGTGCAACTAATAAAATTACATCAAAATGAATTTTATCTTGAGCTGGAATTGTAGGAACTGAAGCACCTAAAATATCACCCATTCTGTTGAATGTAACGTTTTCGGTTTCTTTTGTCATGATATTCATAACGGAAAGTTCCGCTTTTTGAACCTTAGTTAGTTCGGAGAAGCTTAGGTTAAGATTATCTAATGTCATTTTTAATTCTACAGGCTTATCTTTTTCAATTTTTCCTTGAATTTCAATTGCTTTTTGAGGTTTAGAAATTTTTACGTGGTTAATTTTTTTACCGTCGATATACACAACGGCTGTTTTGCCTGTGCTAAATTGTGCATTTTGTCCAACAGAAAATTTACCATCTAAAGATACACCAGCGTTAGATTTAATTGTAGAATCAAGTCTGTCTATAAATAAGAAATTAGTATTTCCAGCCATTTGGATAAATTGAGGACTCATAAGAGCACTATATAGCATAATAAATACAGGAATTTGAATTAACATAGGCAAACAACCTGCAGTTGGATTAAAGTTGTTTTCCTTGTAAAATTCCATCATTTTTTGTTGCATAAGTTGTGGATTATTTTTATATTTTTCTTGAATTAGCTTTAATTTAGGGGTTAAATTTTGCATATTTTTCATTGAGCGTTGTTGCGAAACATTCAATGACCACAAACACATCCTCATCAAAATTGTAAATATTATAATTGCCATGCCATAAGAGCCAGCAAATTCGGCTAATTTGTTTAATATATCTATAGTTAATGCAACAAAATCCATTATATTCTCCTCAAATAATTATTGTCTTTAAAAGTTATGTATAAATTTTACTATAAACATGATAAAATTTACCCTATGGAAAACAATTTTGATACAATTTGCGCAATAATAACACCAATTTCATACGGTGCAGTTGGTATAATAAGGATTTCAGGCGATAAAGCTTTTGATATTATAAAAGAGATTTTTACCAAAGAAATTACCCCTAAAACCATCTCCTATGGGCATATTAAGGACAATGATACAATTTTAGATGAAGTAATTGTTCTGCCTTTTAAAGCGCCCAAAAGCTATACGGGAGAGGATGTTATAGAAATTCAAACCCACGGAAGCCCTGTTATAATTAACTCTATTTTAGAGCTTGTTTTATCTAAAGGCGCAAGATTGGCTTCAAGAGGTGAATTTACAAAGCGTGCTTTTCTAAACCACAGAATAGACCTATCTCAAGCAGAAGCTGTTTTAGATATTATTGAATCTAAAAGTACTAAGAGTGCCCAAAATGCACTTAGTAATCTTGGTGGATATTTAAAAAATAAAATTAATGAT
>JAZUSV010000054.1:0-1944 GCA_045606885.1 Candidatus Gastranaerophilales bacterium
ATACATACTTTCAGCTTTTTCTTCTACTCTGATTGTTTCGCCACCGATTTTACAGTTAATTTCTGCAATGTGCGAGTCATTAACGGAGGGGTTTTTGATAACCGACAAAACTGCATCAATTGAATCAATTTGTTCATAGTGAGCTGCAACTTTTCCGGCTTTTTCTTTGACGTAAGCTTTGATTGCATCTGTGATTTCGATGTTACGTCCATTAACGTGGATATGCATAGTTTTCTCCGTTTCTAGCAAGATAATCTCCATCTTTGCATTTATATATTATACCCTATTTTTTTCTTTTTTAAAACCGCCAAATGTTAAAAGTTAAATTAATTTACTTAATTTTTATTACAACTTGTTGTATAATTAAAATCGCATAAAACTGAGGTAAGTATGGAAAAAACTTTATTTAACAACGAAATTCGAAACATGAAAAATTACATCATGTTTGAAATTAAAGCCAAACAAAACGAATTGACTCCAATGCTAAAAGCTAAAAACAGAGCTCCTATAGCTTTATCAATGGGTGCGCCTGTGGATAAAATTCCTGATTTTGCTATTGAAAAAACCAAGGAATACATGGAAGTTGATTCACTTCATACTTATTCAACCCCAAAAGGCGAGGCTCGTTTTTTAGAGGCGGTTTCAGCATATATGAAAAATCGTTTCAATGTTGAAATTAATCCAAAAAAAGAAGCAACTTCTTTAATTGGTTCAAAAGAAGGTTTGTCAAATTTAATTAAAGCTCTTGTAAATCCAAATGATAATCCAGATGAACAAGATGTAATTTTGCTTCCAAATCCTGGTTATGCTTCATATTCTCAAATGGTTCAAATTGCACGTGGGCGAGCTTATGGTATTAATTTAACTAAAGAAAATAACTACCAACCTGATTTAAACGAAGTTTTAGAAAATTATATTCAAGAAGGAAATGACCCTAAAAAAATCAAAGCTTTAATTATTAATTATCCAAACAATCCTCTTGGATGTACTTGTGATATGGAATATTTACAACATTGCGTTGATTTTTGTAATAAATTGGGCATTCTTTTGATTTCAGATAATGCATATTGCGAAATGTATTTTGATGAAAAATATAAACCTCATTCAGCGCTTGAATGCGAGGGCGCAATGGATTGTTGTATTGAAATGTATAGTTTTTCAAAATCATACGCTATGACAGGTTGGCGTTTAGGCTGGGCTTGTGGTAATGAATTAGCTGTTATGATGTTATCAAGAATGAAATCAACAGTAGATACAGGCATTTTTAAAGTTCTTCAATATGTTGGTGCAGATTTGTTAGAATCAAAAGAAGGACAAGAATATATCAATAAGCAAAATGTTAAATTTAAAAATAAAATACAAAAGTTTGTTGATGGTTTAAATTCTCTAGGTTACAAAGTGCAAATGCCAAAAGCAACATTCTATTTGTGGCTTGAAATTCCTTCAAGATTTAAAGATTGCGAAGAATTTGCATCTTCAATGTTAGAAAAATCTGGAATTGTTATTGTTCCAGGCACTGCTTTTGATAAAACCGCTACAAGATATTGCAGATTGTCTGTTGTGGCTTCAGATGAAAGCTTATCAGAAGTAATTAAACGTATGAAAGAAGACGGATTTAGTTTTGAACAATAAAATTGTCATAATTGACTATAATTCAGGAAATATTAAAAGTCTTGGCAATATGCTTTCTTTTTTAGGATGTGAGTATGTGTTATCTAACAAAAAAGAAGATATTTTGAATGCTAAAAAATTAATTTTCCCAGGGCAAGGACACTTTGCTCAAGCGATGGATAATCTTTACCAATCAGGCTTGATTGATACAATTAAAAATTCGATTGATAAAGGAATTGATTTTTTGGGAATTTGCCTTGGGCTTCAAATTCTTTTTGAAAAAAGCGAAGAAGCCCCAAATGTTGAGGGTTTAGGGATAATCGAGGGTGAAGT
>JAZUSV010000055.1:0-2626 GCA_045606885.1 Candidatus Gastranaerophilales bacterium
CTAAATCCAGCATATTTAAAATGTTTGTATAGCTCATTTCATACTGAAGCGTAAAACCCAAAAAGTCAAATTCGCGTGCGGGCGTCTTGGTTTCCAATGAAAAAAGCGGGATATTTTCTTCTCTCATTTTTTCTGTTTGGATGTAGTCAAAAACAGAAAGAAAAAGAGCCAACCGATTTAGATATAATCAAAAATCGTGGATATTTAATTGTTGGAGTTAAAACAGATTCAAAACCTTTTGGATTTTACGACAATAAAGGGCGACTTGTTGGGCTTGATATTGATATAGCAAGAGAAATTGCAACAAATATTTTTAGGGACAATTCTCCAGCTAATATCAAATTTGTTTCGGTTGAACCACGCAATCGAATTGCAAAGCTTAATTCGCAAGAAGTTGATATTTTGGTTGCAACAATGAGTATAAATAACAAAAGAAAATTGATACTTAATTTTTCAGCCCCATATTTTGTTGCAAATCAAAAGCTGATGATAAGAAAAACTTCTAAAATTTCACATTTGCAATATTTTAACAAAAACGGCAGATTGGCAGTTGTAATGGGCACAACGGGAGAAAAAATTGTTAGAAAAGTTGCTCCAAACGCTAATTTAATCGGTGTTAAAACATATACAGAGGCTCGTGATTTGTTGCTTGAAAAAAAAGTAGACGCTATTTTAGGTGACGATTGCATTTTAGCTGGTTTATTGACCAAAGATTTAAAAATTATTAACCGTGCTTATTCTCGAGAATTTTATGCGGTTGCAATTAGAAAATCTGAAAAATCTAAAGAATTGTTAAACGTGGTTAATTCAGCAATAGCGGTTATTTTGGACGAGCGAAAGATAAATAATATTACAAAAAAATGGATTTTATATTAAAAAACCTGTTTTCTTATTATAATTAGGATAATAAAAAAACAGGATGATTTATGGATAGAATAAGAGCTAATAGAAAGATATTTTTTTGGTATTCTGCACTATGGATTTTATTCATAGTTGCGCTGTATTTATCTTATGGTGTATATTTTGTCGATACGACATCAACAAAATCAAAATGGGTAGGGCTTTTTGCTGGCGCAATTGCACTGCTATTTGCTAGCTGTAAAATCCTAGAAATCTCATTGTTGAGCAGTAAAAACCCAACTCTTGAAAAAGTGGCAAGATATTTCAAAAATGGAGCGTTCATATTTTTAAATCGTGTTTTAAAAATATCGGCTTTTGTATTTTTTGTGCTGATTTTGCTATTGCATAAAATGGGCGTTGCGTTTTGTGTGTGTTTGGTAACAGGTGGGATTAGCGCTTTAGCCTCTTTGTTCTTTTCAAGCATTGCGACAACAAAGATTGTGACTCGCTCTTCTCAGTTTTTTATGGAATCAAATTCGTCTGCGATTAAGCAAATGTTTAATTCTGGAATAGTTGTTGCTTTTAATATTGTTGCGCTTGTAATTATTCCTATGGTTTTGTTATTCCATATTTTTAAAGATTATCAGGTAATTAACGGATTTGCTTTTGGCGCTTGTATTGTTGCGCTTTTGAATAATGTATGTAGTGCAACAGTCAAACAAGCAGTGGATAGCGCTTCTGATGCAGTTGACGATTTTGTTGAAGATATTCAAAAGAAAGATAGAAGAAACCCTCTGTTGCTTTTAAATGGTGTATCTAAAGGAATATTTGGAGTAAATATTTTATCTTGTGATTTATTCTCATCTTTAGCAATTGTTTTAGTTGCTTCAATGACTATTGGCGGTATGTTTTTGCAGTTGATGGGAATGTTTTTCCCTATTATTGTTCTTGCAAGTGGAATATTTGCTTGTATCTTTGTTAGCTTGCTAACAAGAATTGAGCATGCGCAAAATCCTGTTAAAACACTTTTTGTGTCAATGTTTTGTTCAAATGTTCTGTTGATTGTAATTTCAAGCTTTTTGGTTGCAAAATGGATGCCAGATTTTATGAATCTTATTTTCAGCATTGCAATAGGTGCATTTGGTGGGTATTTTATTTGTTTTGCTCATTCAAACCTTGTATTTAATAAATATAAACCTGTTTGCAATGTTTCAAATGCCTCAATGTCAGGTTTCCCTGCAACAGTAAAACAAACAATTAAAGAAGGCATGGGTTCTGTTTTTGCCCCTGCGTTTATTCTTGTCGTGTGTTTGGTATTATCTTTTGTTGTATGTGGCGGAGTTGAACAACCTTCTGTTGGGCTTTTTGGAATTTCGTTGGCAGTTTTAGCTTGTATATCTTGTGTTGGTCTTACAATTGCACTAAACGCTTTTGGAATTACCACAAGCGGAGTGGATACAATTTTGGAAACTTATGAAGAAGATTTGCAAGACAGTGGATTTCCTAAAAACAACATTTTTGCTACAACAGGAAAACACATTGTTCTTCTTGGAAAAAATTATACAAGTGCAATGGCGATTTTATCATCAATATTGCTTTTAATTGCATATACATATCTTGCTAATTTAGAACAGGTGGATATTATAAATCCTTATGTTTTAGGTTCGATGCTTCTTGGTTTAAGCGTTCCTTTTGTGTTTTGCGCAAGCGTAATGGGTATTGTTTCTAAAATTGCTCGTCGTTTGCTTTTAGAGGTGAGAATGCAGTTTAAACATTCTCCTCAAAT
>JAZUSV010000056.1:0-8135 GCA_045606885.1 Candidatus Gastranaerophilales bacterium
TATCTTCTTTTTCAAGTTGCGATAATTTATAACCCTTTTTTTCGCATAAATCAACACGAGCCATTTCGAGCCATCTTAAGTAATTTCCATGCCATACAACACCATAAGCATCTGTGTCTGAATAAAATACTTTTGTATTAAAGGCATGCTTCATTGTTCTATTTTAGCATAAACAAAGTAAAGCAAGGGATTTAGTGAACTATTTTTAATTTCATGTTACAATAACCTTATGTTTGAAGTTAGAGTAGAAACAAATTTTTCATCTGCACACCATTTGCTAAACTACAAAGGCAAATGCGAAAACATGCATGGTCACAATTGGAAAGTTGAAGTTACTGCTAGAGGTAACGAGCTTGATTCCTCTAATATTCTTGTTGATTTTAAAACTTTAAAAAAAGTGGTAAATGAAATTATGGAATATTTAGACCATAAAGACTTAAATGAGCTTGAAGAATTTAAAAACGAAAGCCCAAGCTCTGAATTTATAGCAAAATTTATTTACAAAAAAGCAAAACAACAAATTAAAGAAGTTTATCGTGTTAATGTTTGGGAAACTCCAACATCACGAGCTAGTTACTTTGAGATAGAGGAATAATTTTACAATGCATACACCGCAAGCCGTAATAACAGGCGCAATCCAAGGATTGAGCGAATTTTTACCAATTTCAAGCTCGGCACACATTGTTTTTTCAAACGAGCTTTACGAAATTGTCACAGGCTTTAAAAATACAAATCTACAAGAAGAAATTTTCTTTAGCATTATTGTTCATCTTGCGACACTTTTAGCTGTAATTATTTACTTTTTTAAGGATTTAAAAGAAATTTCTTGCGATTTTTTGAATTCAATCAAAAATAAAGATTATAAAAACGAAAATTTTAAGTTAGTTAACTATATTTTTCTTACAACGATTATCACAGGATTTATTGGTCTAACCTTTAAAAAACCAACTGAATTTTTGATGTCCAATCCTGTAGTAATCGCTCTTTTGTTGTTTGTTACAGGTTTAATTTTACTAACTAGTGAAAAATTTTACAAAGGAGATAAAAAAATATCTCTAAAAAATGCTATTTTAATCGGCATAGCTCAAGCGTTTGCGGTTTTCCCAGGATTTTCAAGAAGCCGCCTTACTATTTCAACAGCTCTTTTTTGCGGAATTGAAAGAGTAAAAGCGGCCAAATTTTCTTTTTTGATGAGCATTCCAATAATTTTCCTTGCTTCAATGATATACCCTTTAATAGAACTTGATTTTTCACAAATTGCAGATTTTAACCATAAAGCAATGATTTTTGGTTTTATAAGCTCTTTTATTGTTGGTTACTTATGTATTAAATATTTTATGAAGCTTTTGGGACGCTTAAGCTTAAGAATTTTTGGTTATTATTGCCTTGTTGTGGCAATATTGATGTTTGGACTATTTCAAGTCTATTGTCATCAATAATTTCTAAATTTTCTTTATTTTCCATTTTTGCAATATATTTCATCGCAGTTTCGTCTTTGTCATAATTAAAGGTTTCATGTCCAAATTTTGGAGCCAAATGAGGATATTCTCCATCAGCTCTCATTGTAAAATCATCATATATTGCAGTATATGTCACTTTTTCAGATGGATTATTTATATCAATTTGATTTTTATTACCTTTTTTATCGATGAAATATAGTTCTAATAAATCACCCTTATCGCTAACTTTATATGTTAAACCACTCGCAAACAATAACCCAGGTTCGCCTGTTGTGCCGCCTAGCGATTCTTTAGTTGCTTGTTTTAGAGCATCAACCAACTGTTTTTGAGTAAGTTTTGCTTTAATTAAGTTATTCTTCATTGGGACAGACTCTGTAATGTCACGCTCCGTAACAATACCTTCTGTTGGCACTTTTCTAATGTTTGCAGCGTTTAAAAGTGCAATATCACCACCAAGCTCTTCTTTCATAGAATCAACTACCAAATTTGCCCAGCCGTGAGGCTTAATTCTTCTGTTTGCTGGCATATCGTCAATTTTAGAAATTTTACCCACAACAGGACTTTGTCCAAGCTTTTGACCTTTAACATATTCTATTGTTGGGCTTTTTTTAGATGAAATTTGAGTTAATTGATTTGATATTTTAGTCAAAATGCCATTTGGACTAAATTCCACATCTAAAATACCATAATATTTGCCGTTTTCGCCTGCTTGCGTAATTACAACAGGCTCGCCATTTTTTGATTTAACAACATTTTCACCATGTTTTGCGCCTTCAACAACACTGTGAGAATGCCCGCCAATGATAATATCAATTCCTTCTAATAAAGAAGCCATTTTTTTATCATTCTCATAACCAGAATGAGATAAAAGAATAATTCTGTTAACACCTTGCGCTTTTAAATTATCTACTTCTTTTTGAATTGATTGAATTGTTTCATCAAAATCCATTACGTCAATGTCTTCTTGAACAGATTTTTTAGTGCAACTTTCAAAATCTACAGGCATTGCTCCAACAAAACCATATTTAATTCCGCCCTGTTCTTTAATTACAGAACGTTTAACAATGCTGTTCATTGGGCTATCATCATCAAAATCGGCATTTGTTGCAACAAAATCAATTTTTTTACCTTTAGAATATTCATCTAGACCATCTGAAGTTGCGTCAATTTCATGGTTTCCAACACCGGAAACATCAAGCCCCATAGCGTTTTGCATCAAGTCCATTACGAAACTGTTTTTGTTAACATCAGCCCCAGATACATTATCTCCGCCTGACAAAGTAAAGTGGGCAACATCTTGATTAGCCACGTTAAACTGCTTAGCCGCTTCTAAAACCCCTGCCATCTTATCGGTATTTCCGTGTAAATCGTTAAAATAACAAATGCTCAGCTTGTGTGATTGAACGGCAGGCTTAGTAGTACCATGACGTTTTGTTTGCGTTTGAAAACTATTAAAATTGTATCGATTTACGCTAAGCATACTTCCATAAAACAGCTAAACATGAAAAATTGCCATTTGCCAAGAAATAATTAATATATTAGGTTGATTTAATTATCTCCTAATTTAATTATACTTGAAACATTACAATTGGGGAAGAAGATTTTAAAATGCCTACAAATTCGAAAAGAATCTTAAAAGAAAAGAAAAAAACATCACTTGAAGTAGTTAAACCAATTAAAACAAAACCATATAACGATATAGATTTAAATAATTGGAAATTATACGAAAATATTAAAACGGGCACTTGGTGGGAATTTAATCACCGTGAAAAAGGTAATGGACACAGTTACGACTACCACGGAAACTACATCCCTCAAATTGCAACACAATTATTTGAAAGATATACCAAAAAAGGCGATATTGTACTAGATTTATTTTTTGGCTCTGGAACATCTGGTATCGAAGCAAAAAACATGCAAAGAAGATGCATTGGAGTTGAGTTAAAACAAGAAATGGTGGACTATGTTTCATCAAAATTTAGCCCAAAAGAACTTGTAGTTGATGTTAACATCATTCAAGGAGATAGCGCAAGCAAAGAAGCTAAAGAAAAAGTGCAAAACAGGCTTGAAATTATGGGTGAAAAATCTGCTCAATTTTTAATTCTTCATCCTCCTTATGATGATATTATCAAATTTTCAGACAAGAAAGAGGATTTATCTAATTGTGCAACGACAGAAGAATTTTATGATTTATTTAAAAAAGTTGCAAAAAATGGATATGACTTATTAGAACAAAATAGATTTGCTGCTTTGATTATAGGTGATAAATATGCAAATTCTCGCTATATTTCACTTGGCTTTGAATGTCAAAGACGTATGGAAGAACTTGGTTTTGTGACAAAAGCAGTGATTGTTAAAAACATCACAGGCAACGAAAAAGCAAAAGGTAAAACTGCTAATTTATGGCGCTACAGAGCATTGTCTGGTGGCTTTAACATTTTTGAACACGAATACATTATGATTTTTCAAAAAACAAAGCTTAAGAAAATTAAACAAAACTAAAATATACAACATAAAGGCAATATAGAGAACGCAAAGGCTGCATTTTGCAGCCTTATTTTTTATTAAAGTATATAGAAGTTAGGTTTAAGATTTTTTCTTTTTATCAATTCCTTTAATCAAAAACATTAAAGGAATGATTATCGCACAGGCTATTGCACAAAATTCAAATGTATCACGAAATGCGCCCATGTTTGCTTGTTGCAACATTTGTTTGTACAACAATGTATTAGCCATATTTCCAGCTGTAATTGAGTCTAATCCTGCTTGAAACTGCGCTTGATAAGCATGAAATCTTTGCGCAAAATTATCATTCAACATTGTCATATTATCAACAAGAAAAGTTTGGTGTGCTTGAGCTTTTCGAGAAATAAGGGTTGTTACAATTGATGTACCTATCGCACCACCAAGATTTTTTAATAAATTTTGAACACCAGAAGCGTTTGTCATTTGTGCTTGGGTTAAAGTTGCAGTAGATAAAGTGATAATCGGAATCATACACATTGCCATAGCAATTCCCATAATAAAATTTGGAATAGCGATATTAATTGTTGCAATATGAAGATTTAAATTACAAAGCATAAAACCTGAGATGCTAAGCAAAATTAAACCACATATAACCAAATATTTTTCATTAATTTTGTTTCCAATTGCACCAATTATAAATATGGTAAGCATTGCCCCCATTCCACGAGGCATCATGGCAAGTCCTGATAAATATGCGTCATATCCCATTAAGCCTTGCAAAAATTGAGGCAAAATTGCTAACGACGCCAATAAAACTCCCATCATTACAATTTGAACAATTGTCCCAAAAAAGAAATTTCTATCTTTAAAAACAGACAAGTCTACAAGGGAATTTTTGTTTCGAGCTTGAGTAACAAAAAACGAAATTGCGAACGCAACAGCAAAAAAAGTTAACCAACACACCCAAGTTGAACCAAACCAATCGGCATCATTTCCTTTATCAAGAACTATTTGCATACAAGTTAACCAACCAATAAGCAAATAAAAACCAAGGGTGTCCATTTTAACATTTTCTTGTTTTCTTGCATAAGGCGGATCTTCGATTAATTTTTTAGACAAAATCACACACAATATACCAACGGGAATGTTGATAAAATATATAAAAGGCCAAGACCAATTAGATGTTATCCAACCACCCAAAACAGGACCAATAATTGGAGCAATAACAACAACCATGCCAAACAAAGCCATAGATTGAGCTCTTTTTTCAACAGGCCACATTTCAAGAGTAATTGATTGAGATAAAGGCAACACCGCACCCCCGCCAAAACCTTGAAGAACACGAGTTATAACCATCATAGGCAGGCTATTTGCAATTCCACACAAAAATGATGAAACAGTAAAAAGAATTATACTGAATATAAAGAAGTTTTTTCTTCCCATTAATTTACAGAAGAAATCAACAGAAGGAATAACAATCCCTGAAGCAATCAGATAACTTGTTAAAACCCAAGTACTTTCTTGGCGAGAAACTGAAAAGCTTCCAGCCATATATGGTAGCGCTACGTTTGCGATAGTTTCATCTAATACAAACATAAACGCTGCAAGCATTATTGGAATACAAACTATCCAAGGATTATGCTTGGGTTTCCAATCTGTTGTTTGTGTGTCAGCCATTTTAGCCTATTTAACCTTTACTTTTGGAACTACACTCATACCTGAAACAATGTTATATTCTTCTTTTTTGTTTTCTTCATCAAATACAATTTTTACAGCTATTCTTTGTACAATTTTTACAAAAGAACCAACAGCGTTTTCTGGTGGAAACAAGCTTGATTTAGCACCAGAAGCTCTCTGAATTGAATCAATGTGTCCTTTAAAAGTTTTGCCTTTATAAGCATCGACTTTAATTTTTACTTCTTGTCCTGGCTTCATTTCGCCAACTTGATTTTCTTTAAAATTAGCTACAACCCAAATTTTATCAGGAACAATTGCAAATAAAGGTGAACCTACTGAAACATAGCTTCCTTTTTCAATTCTTCTGTTTGTAACAATGCCTGTATTAGGAGCAACAACGTTTGTATATTCTAAATTTAATTTTGCTTGATTCATAATAGCTTTTAAAGCTTTTAAATCAGCGTCAGCAACATTTTCTCCACTTGCAAAAATATTTTCACGAGCGTGAGTTTGTCTTGCATTCACTGCGTCATAATTTGCTTGAGCTTTATCTAGCAATTGTTTTGAAACAGCGCCTTCTTGATATAATTTTTGATATCTTTCCAAATCCAATTTAGCCAATGCTATTTCTGAATCAGCAGCTTTTAGAGTAGCTTTTGCATTTTTTTGATTTAACAAAGCTTTTTCGTAATTTGCACGAGCTTGATTATATTTTTCTACATAAATTTCATTATCTATTTTTGCAACAACATCGCCTTTTTTAACTTCTTTGTTGTCTTGAATGTAACTTTCAACAATATGTCCCGATACTTTTGGAGTCACTTGAATAATATCAGCCTCTACATAAGCGTCGTCTGTTGATTGAAATCTGCTTTCGCTAATTAAATATCCAGCCCCTAAAATTGCAACAACTATCGCAATTGGCAATATTATTTTTCTCTTTTGTGGTTTTTGTTGTTGGTCTTCAGCCATTTTATACTCCTTTATATTTTTGTTTTTAGTGTTTTTGAAATTAATTGCGTAAAATCACGAAGTGCACACGTCATTTCGTCTAATTTCTCTTTTGAAAACTCTTTCTCGATTTGTTTTTTTAAAGGCTCAAACAAATCCATAGACTCTTTTGCTAATTTTTTACCTTTTTCAGTAATTGTTAAAATTTTAACAGCACGGTTATTTTTAATAGTCGCTTCAATTTTAACCAACCCTTTTTGTTCTAATGATTTAGCTAGTTTTCCTGTGTTTGCTCTATCTTTAAGCAAAACTCTTGCTAAATCTCGTTGACAACAATCTTTTGTATCATGCACAACCATCAAGGCAAGATGCTCTGCAGCAGTTACCCCCATATTAATTTCTTTAAAGAATTGTTCAAATAATTTATCAAAGTGTTTTGCGCTTGAATTAATTTGATAAATTATTGAATCTTCGTATCTGGTTTTCATAATCCCCACTATGTTGCTTGAAATAATATGTTGCTTTTGCAACACTAATATGCTACCATTCAATTATAAAAATTGCAATAAATTTTTGAGGGGAATATGAAAAAGGTATTAGCAACAACAGTTTTATGTGCATTTACATTTGGATTTTTTGTTAATCCTGCATGCGCAATTTTAGAAAAAAAGGTTGACGATAAAGCACAACAAACAACAATTTTAGATACAGTTAATTTTGATTGGTGGAAAAAACAAAACGACCAACACCTTGAAAAATATATAGTTTCAGCAATTAACAATAACTACGATATCAAAACTGCGGCACTAAAAATTGAACAAGCACAAATCAATGTCATGTCTACACGAGCAGGACAACTACCAACATTATCTGTTGGAACTAGCCCTGTTTTAGGCAAAATGCCAGGCGAAACAAAAACAATGGGTTCTATTGCTCTTCCAATTACAGCAAGCTGGGAATTAGATTTATTTGGAAAAAATTGGGACAAAACAAAATCAGCTAAAAAGCTTTTAAAAGGTGTTGAATCACAAGTTGCCGCTTCTGAAATCGCAATCATTTCAGCTGTTGGTACAGTTTATTACAATATCGTTAAGCTAGATAAATTAATCGAAATTCAAGAAGATTTAGTAAAAGACAGAGAAAATATTTACAACTTAATGAAGTTATCAAACGAAGAAGGCATTACTTCAACTTCAGATTTAATTCAAGCAGAAAAATCATTTGTTATGGCACAAAATGAACTTCTTGACTACGAAAAAGCAAGAAATTCAGCACTGAACGCCTTAGCTGTTTTAATTGGTGATAGTCCTGAAAACAAAAAAGAATACGAAAGAATTTCAGCTGATGAATTAAATTTAGAATTCAATATTCCTCAAAGTGTTTCATCAGAAATAATTACCTCTCGTCCTGATTACAAAGCACTTGAACACCAATTAGAAGCAGCAGGACTTGATGTTCGTGTAGCTAAAAAAGAATTTTTACCAACAATCAACATTCTAGGCACATTAGCCTTTGTTGCAACTTCAAGCGCAAGCTCAATGAGCTTTGAAAATGCACTTGGTTTATTAGGCGGAATGGTTG